>CAYULR010000074.1:0-10150 GCA_964445685.1 uncultured Algimonas sp. | reverse complement strand
GTCGTTCTGGATGGTCCCGGCGAGGTCTTTCTGATCCACGCCCTGCTCTTCGGCCGCCGCGATGTAGAGCGCTAGAACGGGCAGGACCGCGCCGTTCATGGTCATCGACACGCTCATCTTGTCGAGCGGGATCTGGTCGAACAGAACGCGCATGTCGTAGATGGAATCGATCGCCACGCCCGCCATGCCGACATCGCCCGGAACGCGCGGATGGTCCGAATCATAGCCCCGGTGCGTGGCGAGATCGAAGGCGACCGACAGCCCTTTCTGCCCGGCGGCGAGGTTGCGGCGGTAGAAAGCGTTGGAGTCTTCCGCCGTCGAGAAGCCTGCATATTGCCGGATGGTCCAGGGGCGCTGGACATACATGGTCGGGTAGGGGCCGCGCACAAAGGGCGCGAGGCCGGGATAGCTGTTGAGCGGGTGCAGGCCTTGCGTGTCATCAGACCCATAAGCCGCATTGACGTCAATGCCTTCTGGCGAGGTCCAAGCGGAGCCGGAGCGTTCGGTGAGTGGGGCCGCGCCGAGCGGGAGTTTCGTGAAATCGGGCGTCATCTTAGCGGACCTCCGGTGCGGGCACATCGTCGCTGGGGTGGAGCGTGACGCCGAGAATGGGGGCGTCGCGCTCGGTGCGGGCGGCGACGTCCTTGGCGAGGGCGTCGTCCAGCTTCCCGCTCTCGCGGAAGCGCTCGATGCCGCCTTGCGCTTCGATCGTCTGGAAGGTGCCCCAGGCTTCCTGCGCGAGGTCTTCGGTCAGGCGTTCGTGGAAATAGCTGCCAAAGGCCGCGTCGCGGACCTGGCCGAGATGGCTCTCCTCCATCATGAGCAGTTGCTGGTTGCGCGCGACGCGGTGGCCGAACGGGGTGGCGTCGCCGAGGCGGCGCTCATCCGGCGTATCGGTGAAGGGGCGCAGAGTGAGATAGTCCGCCCCGCCCACGACCGCGCCGAAACCCGCACTGCTGGTGCGCAGCATGTTGGTCCAGGCGTCCTGGCTCTGCATCATGCGAAGGCTGGTCACGGCGTGAAGGGGGAGGGTCGCCCCGTCCTGCTCAAAGGCCTCCAGCACCGCTCCGGCGAGGCGGCGTGCGGCGCGCAGCTTCACGATATTCAGGTGGGTGTCCGTTCCGACCGCGACTTGCAGCGCGATCTGCGCATGGGCGTCGGGTCCGTGGTGGCGCAGGGCTTCGGCCAGCGTTGCCGTCATCACGGCCAGCTCCAGCCCGTCCGTGCCGCCCGCTTCGTGGATGCTCGCCGCGTCCACGGTGAAGGCGCGCCAGCCCTCGACCAAGTCCGGCGGGGTCGCCAGCGCGTCGAGGCCCAGCGTGACGGGCGTGCCGCGCAGTTCCTCCATATCGGCGGCGTAGGCGGCGGCTGGGCTGCCCGGCGCGAAGACGACCGGGGCGAGCTCCAGATAGACCCCTTCCAGCAGGCGGCGCAGGTCCGCGCGGCGCGTGACCGGAACATTGCCGATGCGAACGGCGCTGGCCCCGCCTTTCAGATCTTCGAGCAGTTGGGCGTTGCAGAAATCGAGATCCGCATCCTCGACCGGGGCGCAGATATGCCAGGGGCGGCCATCCAGCAGCGGTGCGTCCATGCGGGGCAGGGGCGCGGTGTCGTCCGGGCGGTCGCCCGCGTCAAACAGCGGCCCACGCTGCAACCCGTCTTCCGTGCGACTGACTAGCGTGTCGAACTCTGCGCCGCGCAGGCCTTTTTCCGCCAGCGCGCGCCAGTCGTCGCGCCCGGCATCGGGGAAGTCGGTCTGCAAGGTCAAATCGCTCATACGGCTCTCCTACAACAGCGCCGCCCATGCGTCTTGCGCCAGATCGTGCATAGGCCTGCCATGTGCCTATCAAAAACGTGATTGGCGAGACGGTTCCGAGCGGCTAAAGGGTGTTCTATCTATAGAACGACTGTTCTCTATTCAGGTTCTTGAACGTCCCGGCCATTCTCGTTAGAGGGCCGCGCCCTGCGAACCCTTCGCCACAGGATTTCCCGACCATGTCCAATGCGCCCACCGAAGAAACGGTGCTCGACGTCGAGCATTTCACCGACCGCCTCTTCGCCTTCTCCATCACCCGCCCGGCCTCGTTCCGCTTCCGCACGGGCGAGTTCATCATGATCGGCCTGCCCAAGACCGAAGAGCAGAAGCGCCCCGTCATGCGCGCCTATTCGGTGGCGAGCCCCGCCTGGGACGACAAGCTGGAATTCTACTCCATCAAGGTCGAGGACGGCCCGCTGACGTCGCGCCTGCAGAAGATCGAAAAGGGCGACACCGTCCTGCTGGGCCGCAAGCCGGTCGGCACGCTGGTGCTGGATGCGCTGCTTCCGGGCAAGCGGCTGTGGATGTTCTCCACGGGCACGGGCTTCGCGCCCTTCGCGTCGCTGGTCCGCGATCCCGCCACCTACGAGAATTTCGACGAAGTCATCGTCACCCACACCTGCCGCGAAGCGGGCGAACTGGAATATTCCCAGCGCCTGGTCTCTGAGCTGATCAACGATCCACTGGTCGGCGAGATGGTGGTGAACGAGGACGGTTCGCCCAAGCTGAAACTGATCACGTCGTTGACGCGTGAGGATCACGAACTGACAGGCCGCATCACCACGCTGATGGAAACCGGCAAGCTGTTCGAGGTCGCGGGCACGCCTGCGTTGAACAAGGACACGGACCGCGTCATGATCTGCGGATCCAAGGACATGATCGACGACACGGCCAAGCTGGTCGAGGGCTTCGGCCTGGAGGAAGGCTCCAATTCCGAGCCCAAGCACTTCGTCGTGGAAAAAGCCTTCGTTGGCTAGCGCACGCGTTTAGCGGCAGGGGCCTAGCGGGTTCCGACGCCGCCCAGCGTGGCGAGGACGAGGCGGAAGCCCACTTCCAGATCGTTGCGGATGATGTCGCTGCCGAAGTCGCGCTTGGTCAGGAAGACTTCCGCCACCGTGCAGTCGTCGCGGTAGCCGAAGGAGAATTGCTGCGAGCGGGTGACCGCGTCTTCCAGGTCGCGCACGAAGCGGTAGCCCGCCTGCCAGTTGCGCGTCGGCTTCAGCACGACGGAGCCGGAGACTTCCTCCTGCGGCGCCCCGGCCGCGATCTGCCGAACGGGCTGGTCGCCCAGGCGGTAGTAGCGGGCCGACAGGTTCATGTAGCGCGTCCGGGCGCGAACGGATGAATCCACCCGCACCACGTCACCCGAGACCGGGTCGTAGCGCGCGAGCAGGTTGCCGTCGAAAAGACCGCCCACGTCGAATTCCATCTCCGCCACATATTCAGAATTGCCGTTGCGCAGGCCCGAGCCGAAGTCGAAGCGGTTGTCGATATTCTCCGCATAGCTCCGCCCCGCAAAGAGCGAGACTTCGCTGTCGCGGCCATTCATCTGCCAGCGCGCGGCCACTTCCGCCCCCACGTCGATGCGGCGGCCTTCCTCGAAGAAATCCAGCCCGTCCGCCTTGTTGCGTTCGAACAGGAGTTCCGCGTCGAGATCGGGCGAGGAGCCGTCCTCGAGCACGGAAAGACCCGTTGCGGGGTCGATGAATTCGTCCAGCTTCGCATCGCCGAAGCTCTGCGTGATCTGGATGCGCGGCTCCACGATCAGGTCGACCGTCTTGCCGGGGCGGATGAACGGATAGCGCAGGTCGATCCCGGCCTGGCCGATGCCACGGTTGAAATCGAGCGGCGTGCCCGTGCGCGTCTCCAGATCGTAGGCGTCGAAGCGGCCCCAGGCGAAGGGTTTCAGCTCCAGCCCGCCGGGCACGATCCAGGTCTTGGAATAGTCCACGCCTGCCGTCGAACGGCCATAGTCGTTGCCGTCCTCGCGCGTGAGGTAGGTCATGTCGCCGAAGAAGCGCGCGCGTCCGCCCACGACCGGGTCGCTGGCATAGTATTCGGCCTGAAGGCGCGGCGCGATGGTGGGCAGCACGTCGTCATTGTCGTCGATGAAGGCGACCAGCCCGCTATTGGCGTTCTCGACGAAGCGGCTGTTCAGCCCCTGATAGGTCGCGGCGAGCAGCGAGACGCGGAAGTTGTCGCCCTGGCCGGCCAGAAAGGCCTGCGACGTGTTGCGGCGCGACACACGCTCGATGGGGCCGCTGCTCAGGAAGCCGGAGCTGATGCCGTAGCGGTCGAGATAGGTGTCGTCCGTCTGCAGCTGCACCGTGTAGCCCCAGCTCCAGATTTCGGAGGGGCGGAAATAGCCGTCCACGAAGGCGTGGGCCGAGAACTCCGCCCCGTCCAGCGCCTGAGCCGGATTGATGAAGCGGGCCGGGTCGTCCAGCGGATCGCCGTTCTGGTCGAAGATGGTCGCGCGGGTGAACGACCCGGCGAAATTGATCTCGCCCGTCGCGAACTTGCGGCGCGCCTCGACCTCCAGAAGCGGGTTCACCTTGGTGTAGAGGCGCGGCGTGATGGTCGCTTCGGTGTAGTCGTCCACGGCCCAGTAATAGGGTTGGACGTAGGTGAAGCCGCGCGATTCCGAGACGCCCAGCGTCGGGATCAGCAGGCCGGAGGCGCGGTCCTGGCTCGGGTCCGGGTGGGCGAGGTAGGGCGAGTAGAAGATCGGCAGGCCGAACAGCTCGATCACAGCGTCGCGGTAGCGCACCGTGCGGGTCTCGTCGTCCTGGCGAACCCGGCGGGCTTTCAGGCGCCAGGTCGGGCGTTCCGTTTCGCCCTCGCTGTTCTGGCAGAGCTCGCACGCCGTGTAGGTGACGTTGTAGAGCTCAAACTCGCCATTTTCGTCGCGGGCCACGAATCGCGCGGCCGTGGTCGCGCCGCTGGCAAGGCGGGCGGTGAAGTTGGCGGCCGTGCCGGCCTGCAACTCGTCGGACAGTTCGATCTTGTCGGCATACTGCACGTCGCCGGTCGCATCGATCAGCACCACGTCGCCCGTGGCCAGAACGACGCCGGTGTTGAGGTCGTAGTCGACCCGTTCGGCGCGGATGGTGCGGTCCTGGTAGCGGCCCTCGACTTCGCCGATGGCGGTCAGCGTGTTGGCGTCCTCGTCATTGATGACTTCGTTGGCTTCCAGATAGATCAGGTCGGGATCGCGGAAGGGGCTGTCGGGGGCGAGCTGCAGCGGGCGGTTCGTCCCGGCGGCGCGCTGGTCCACGGCGAGCTGCGCGGTGGCGGGCGCGGCCAGGCCGAGCAGGGCGGTCAGCGCCGCTGCGGTCGATGCGCCAAGGCTGCGGAGAGTTCGGGCGTGAACAGAGCCGGTCGTCACAGGTCGGTCATCCCCCTCGATGATCCGGGCGGCACGGTGCTCGCCGGATTGTGCGGCCTTAGCCCGTCCCCGGCGAAGGGTCCACGCCGGGAGCGAAGAAAAGCAGCCCTCGGGCATGACGGTTCGGCAAGGCGCCAGAAAGCTATGGATCGGGTATGAGTCAGCGTTGCGGCGCGCCCGCCGCCTCGCGCGCGCGCGCCAGCACGGCCTCTGGCGACAGGCCCGCCTCGCGCAACGACCGGACGGTTTGGGACCCCGACCGCTTGCTCATCTTCTTCTCCGGTGTGTCCATGACCAGCGCGTGGTGATGATAGTGCGGCACGGGCCAGCCCATCAGTGTCTGGATGAGCACGTGGATGGCCGTTTCCTCGAACAGGTCACGCCCGCGCACGACGTCCGTGATGCCTTGCAGCGCGTCGTCATGGGTGACGGCGATGTGGTAGCTCGTGCCGATGTCACGCCGGGCGAGGGTCGGGTCGCGCAGCTCGGCGAGGTCGACGGGGATGGTCTCGTTGCCGTCGCGGAACTCCAGCGCCGACCGGTCCAGGGAATCGATGGCCCGCCCGACATGCAGCTTCACGGCGGGAGGGCGGCTCCGGTCTTCTTCTCCGCTGCGCGTGCGGAAGTCCTCATAGGTCAGCCCGCGCTGCGTGAGCGTGTCCACCACGCGGGCATAGTCGGCGAGGTGCTCGCTCTGCCGCTGCACCGGTTCCGGCCAATCGAAGCCGAGCCAGCGGAGGTCGTCGAGGATGGCGGCGTCGTATTCGGGACGGCTGCGCGTGTGATCGATGTCCTCGATGCGCAGCAGGCAGGGGCCTGCGGAGAAGGCTTGGTCTGCCGCGAAGGCGTGACCGAGGTGGAGGTAGCCGGTGGGGGAGGGGGCGAAGCGGGTGAGGGTCATCAAAGTCTTCGCTCATTCCCGCGAAGGCGGGAATCCAGGCCGGACAGCGTGGAAAGCGCTTCGCGCTTGCAGATATGCTGGATCCCCGCCTGCGCGGGGATGAGCGAAAGAGTTGGAGGAGGCGTCACCGCCGCATCAATCCCCCCAGAACGCCGCGAACCGCGTTCCGCATTGCGCGGCGCATGATCAGCCGTCCCTCGTTGCGCACCGCGCGCTTTACCTCGCGCATGATCGCACTGTCTTCACTGCTGGAGCGTCGGCGCGACGAGGTCTTTTTCTTCGCCTTGGCCCGCTTTTGCTTTTCGGCCTCGCGCTCGGCGCGTTTGGCTTCGGCGGCCTCTTCCTGCTCGCGCTTTTCCGCGCGTTCTTCCAGCATCTCGTAGGCGCTCTCGCGGTCGATCGCGTCGTCATACTTTTCGCCGACCGGGCTGTCGGCCTGGACGCTGCGGCGCTCGGACGACTTCGCCGGGCCGAGGCGGGATGATGGCGGGCGGATCAGGGTGCGGCCCACGACGCTCGGCGCGCCGCGCTCGTCCAGCAGGCTGACCAGCGCTTCGCCCACGCCCAGATCGGTGATGACGTCTTCGGTCTCGAAAGAGGGGTTGGGGCGGAAGGAAGTCGCGGCGGCCCGCACGGCGCGTTGTTCGCGCGGCGTATAGGCCCGCAGCGCGTGCTGGATGCGGTTGCCCAGCTGGCCGAGCACGCTGTCGGGAATGTCCATCGGGTTCTGCGTCACGAAATAGACGCCCACGCCCTTGGACCGGATCAGGCGGGCGACCTGCTCGATCTTCTGGACCAGAGGCTTGGGCGCATCGTCGAACAGAAGGTGCGCTTCGTCGAAGAAGAAGACCATGATCGGCTTGTCGGGATTGCCGACCTCCGGGAGTTCCTCGAACAGCTCCGACAGCAGCCACAGCAGGAAAGTCGCGTAGAGCGCGGGGCTGTTGATCAGCTCGTCGGCGGCCAGGATATTCACGACGCCGCGCCCGTCTTCGTCCACGCGCATGAAGTCGGCCAGGTCCAGCGCGGGTTCGCCGAAGAACTCCTCCGCGCCCGCCCGTTCCAGCGTCAGCAGGTCGCGCCGGATGGCGGCGACGCTCTGGCCCGTGACGTTGCCGTATTCGCGGCTGACCTCTTCGCGGTTTTCCGCCAGGTGGTTCAGCAACGCGTTCAGGTCTTTCAGGTCCAGCAGCAGCATGGAATTGTCGTCCGCATATTCGAACGCGATCGTCATGATGCCTTCCTGCGTCTCCGTCAGGCCCATCAGGCGCGACAGTAGGACCGGGCCCATTTCGGTGATGGTCGTACGGACCGGGTGGCCCTGTTTGCCGTAGAGGTCCCAGAAGATGGTCGGGAAGGCGGCGTACTGGTAGTCGCGCAAGCCGATCTTTTCCGCGCGGGAGAGCAGCTTGTCATGCAGCTTGTGTTTCTCCGACCCCGACTGGGAGATGCCCGACAGGTCGCCCTTCACGTCGGCGGCGAAGACCGGAATGCCGTTGGCGGAAAAGCCTTCGGTCAGGATCTGCAGCGTCACCGTCTTGCCCGTGCCCGTCGCGCCCGCGACAAGCCCGTGGCGGTTCGCCTTGTCGAGCCGCAGCTCCTGCCGGACCCCGTCCGTGTCGGTCCCGATGAAGATCGTATTCGGCGTGTCTTCGGCCGAAAGCATTTTGGAATAGTCTGCCATATCGCGATTTTCGTATGGGTCGCGCCCGCACAATGCAATAAGGAGGGGCGAGCATAGAGGGGACACCATGCCGTCAGACACGACTATCCGGTCATCATTGCTGCTGATCGCGGCCATTGCGCTCTTCTGGACGCTCTACGTCACGCGCGACCTGATCGCGCCTTTTGCCTTGGCGGTCTTCTTCTGGCTGACCATCGACGCGTTTGCGCGCTGGATCGACGATCTGTCGCCCAAAATCCCCTACTGGCTGGCGCTCAGCGTCGCGGCGCTCGTCGCGGTTGGCGTGCTGACCGGTCTGATCGCGGTGATCGCGGACACGGTGGCGGATATTGTCGACCAGTCCCCGCGCTACGGCGAGCGCATCGGCGACCTTGTCGGGCAGCTGGCGACCGTGACGGGCCAAGACCTCAGCTGGAATACGCTGAATACGCGCTTCGAGCTGACCGAGCGCTTGCAGGGCGTGTTTGCAGGCTTTGCGTCTACCATCCAGAACGTGCTGGGCGACTTCATCCTGATCGCGATCTACGTCGTCTTCCTGTTCGTCGCGCAGGCGAACTTCCCAGATAAGATGGACAATCTCTTCCCCGACAAGGCGCGCCGGGACCGCGCCACGCGCATCGGCTCCTCCATCCGCCATTCCATCGAACAATATATCAGCGTGCAGACGCTTGTGTCGCTGATCCAGACCGTGATCAGCTACGTCGCCATGGTGGCGTTGGGCCTCGACAATGCGCTGTTCTGGGCGCTGGTCATCTTCATCCTGAACTACATTCCCATTGTGGGCGGCTTCGCGGCCGTGGCGCTGCCGGTGCTGTTCGGGCTGGTGCAGTACGAAACGCTCACGCCGGTGATCATTCTCGGCGGGGTGCTGTTCGGCGCGCAGTTCGTCGTTGCCAACACAATCCAGCCCAAGATGATGGGCGACAGCATGAATATGAGCCCGCTCGTCGTGGTGCTCAGCCTGACCGTCTGGGGCGCGCTCTGGGGCGGCGTCGGGGCGTTCCTGTCCGCGCCGATGACGGTGATCCTGATGATCATTCTGGCGCAGTTCCCCACGACGCGCTGGATCGCCGTGCTGCTGTCCGCGGACGGCGACCCGGACCTGGACGGCGACGGAAAGCCGGACCAGACGCCTATCCCGTCCCTCTAGGGGCAGCGTAACCCCAGGCAACGGAGGCTTCACCGCAACGTGATGCACCCGTTGTTGGCGCGTTCAGCTTGCACCTCCTAATTGGAGGTCATGACATGCACGCGTTCCCATAATTCCCTTTTCGGTCTCGCCCTCCTGGCGGGCGCCTTCGGCACGGCCCTGCCGGCTTCGGCGGAGATGATCAGCCAGCCGACCCATGTGGTCGAGCTGTTCACCTCGCAGGGCTGCTCGTCCTGCCCGCCCGCAAACGCCACCGTTGTGTCGCTGGACGAGACGCGCGAAGACGTGCTCTCGCTCAGCTACGGCGTGACCTATTGGGACTATCTGGGCTGGAAGGACACGTTCGGCGATCCGCAGTTCACGGAGCGCCAGAAGAACTACGACTCGGTAATGATGTCCGGCGTCTACACGCCCATGATCGTCGTCGGCGGGGACACGCATGCGCCGCGCCTCAACCAGGCCCGCCTCGAAAACAGCCCTGTCCCCGCAGGGCTGAAGGTCAGCCGTGAAAGCGGGGAGCTCTGCATCGACGGGGACCTGCCGCGCGGGACCATGCTGGCGGTGGTGAACTACCAGCCGGGCACGCAGGACGTCGCGGTCAAGCGCGGCGAGAATACGGGCCGGACGCTCCGCCTGGCCAATGTCGTGACGGGTCTGGATTATAAGAACTGGGACGGACAGATGATCTGCGGCCTGCGCACGGAACGCGGCCTGGCCGTGCTGGCCCATGATCCCGACAGCTCCGCTCTGATCGGCGCGGTTCGCATTGAGCCCTAACGCCCGCGTCGCGCCCTAGCGCCCGCGCCGGACCCCACCACGGGGCCCGACGGGAAGGGAGAAAGGCGTCGAGAGAGACAAACGTTTCGCGACTTGGGGGCTGGGGGGCTGAAAAACCAGGCCGCTTGCGCTCCCTCTCTCGACACAGCCTCAGTCGCCCCCGAACAAGGCTGGCCAAAGACCAGAATGTGGCAATCCCCGCCTTAGTCTGGGCAATTATGGCGCAATTGTGGCGGGCGTCTTCCTGACGCAGCCTGCGCCGGTTCGGCTGTAAGCCTTTGCAATCCCTGCATTGAGCGCGCTAAGACCGGACCGATGAGCAAGATCGTCCGCATCGGCAATGGCTACAAGTCCCCCTCGCAGGTCAGCTTTGACCGGCGGGAGCTGTCCCAGATTCTCAACGTCTATGGCCAGATGGTCGCAAAGGGCGACTG
>CAYULR010000073.1:0-10265 GCA_964445685.1 uncultured Algimonas sp. | reverse complement strand
AAGACGCTCAAGCCCGGCCTGACCTTCCTCGTCCCCTTCTATCAGCGTGTCGGCCACAAGGTGAATATGCGCGAGCGCGTGATCGACGTGCCCAGCCAGGACGTCATCACCAAGGACAATGCCATGGTGACGGCCGACGCGGTGGTCTTCATCCAGGTCATGGATGCGCGCCGCGCCGCCTATGAGGTGAATAATCTCGACAATGCGATCCAGAATCTCTGCCTGACCAATGTCAGGACCGTGGTGGGCGCGATGGACCTCGACGAGGTCCTCTCCCGCCGCGACGAGATCAACGCCAAGCTGCTGACCGTCATCGATCAAGCCACAGATCCGTGGGGCACCAAGGTCACCCGCATCGAGATCAAGGACCTGTCGCCGCCTGCCGACATCACCCAGGCCATGAACAAGCAGATGAAGGCGGAACGCGAAAAGCGCGCCGACATCCTGGAAGCCGAAGGCCGCAAGCAGAGCCAGATCCTGCGCGCCGAAGGCGAAAAGGAAAGCGCCCTGCGCGAGGCGGAAGGCCGCCGCGAAGCCGCCTTCCTCGACGCCGAGGCCCGCGAACGCCAGGCCCAGGCCGAAGCCAAGGCGACCGAAATGGTCAGCCAGGCCATTGCGGCTGGCGACGTCAACGCCATCAACTACTTCGTGGCGCAGGACTATGTGAAGGCCTTCGAGAAGCTGGCCACCTCGCCCAACCAGAAGACGCTGATCGTTCCGGCGGAGCTGTCCTCGCTGGCGGGCTCCATGGCCGGACTGCAGGCGCTGATCGAGAGTGGGAAGGGCAATACGTGATCGAACTTCTGTCCCAACTCACGGCCTGGCACTGGCTCGTCTTCGGCGTGGTCCTGCTGGGCGTGGAGCTCTCCACCGGCTCCACCTACATCCTGTGGCCCGCCGTCTCCGCGCTGGCCGTGGGCGTGCTGCTCTTCATCGCGCCCTCGCTGGGGTGGGAGATGCAGATGATGCTCTTCTTCCTGCTGTCGGTCGCGACCCTCGTGCTGGGCCGCACCCACTTGCAGAAACTGGTCAAGGGCGGCGAGCCGTCGGACCTCAACGATCCCGGCCAAGCCATGATCGGCCGCCAGGTCGAAGCCGTGACGGACTTCACCGGAACCGAAGGCCGCGTGCGCGTCGGCGACACCCAATGGGCTGCCCGCCTCGCGGACGGCACCGCGGCCGCAGGCGACCTGCTGCGTGTGGAATCGGTCCAGGGCGCGACGCTGATCGTGGAGCGGTGAGGGGGCTTTCGGGCCCTTACCCAGCGGACTGAGTCCACTCGGCCCTATTCACTCGGCCCCGCCCATTCGGTCACGAGCCGGTCGAAGACATCCGCGTCCGGCAGCCAGCCCGACATCTCCAGCACCACTGCGCCGTGTGTCGCCGCCCAGAAGGCGTAGGACGCGGCGCGCGGGTCTGCCTCGCCTAGCGCCGAAAAGCCCTCCACGTACAAATCGATCGACGGCTTCGCGGCGGCCCTGTCCTCGGGATGCGGCGCGAGCGTGCCGATCGTGCGCCCATACATCAGCTCCGCGCGGTCGGGACGCTCCAGCAGAAACGCCCGGTAGGCCCGGGCCATCGCCCCCAGCCGTCCGGCCGGACCGTCCGCCGTCTCGCCGGCCCGCCGCATCGTAGCGGCGAGCGCGTCGAAGGCGCTGGCATAGAGGGCCGCGACCACCCCGTTCATGCCGTCGAAGTGGCTGTAGAGGATCTTGGTCGAGAAGCCGGCCTGCGCGGCGAGCTTGCGCGCCGACAGTCCGGCCTTTCCGTCGCGCAGCAATATCCGCTCCGCCGCCTCCAGAACGGCGTCGCGCTGCGCGTCCTTGCGCGCTTGCCTGTCGGGGCGGGTGCCCGGGAGCGTGGACGTCATGGGCTTGGATATCATCGGCTTGGCCGTCATGGGTTCGGCCTACCACATCCCTCTTGCACTGGAAACGGTAACAGTGTTACTAAAATATCAGGAGGACGGCCCATGGCATATTTCGACAAAGACAAGGCCCGGCGCATCACCCTGCGCGACGGGGTCGGCACGCGCTATCTCGACACGGGCGGGACGGGGGAGCCCGTTGTGCTGATCCACGGGTTGGCGGCCTCCATCGAAGCGTGGCGCGACGTGATGCCGGACCTGGCCGCGCGCGGGCACCGCGTTCTGGCGTTCGACCTTCCGGGCTTCGGAGAGGCCGACAAGCCGGAAGGCGCGAGCTACCGGGCGGTGGACTTCTTCCTGCCCATGCTGGGTGCGTTTCTCGACGCGGTGGATCTGCCGTCCGCGCATCTGGTGGGCAGCTCCATGGGGGCGAGCCTCGCCTTGCGTTTCGCGGCGCACCACCCGGACCGCGTCCGTCGCGTCGTGGCCGCGAACCCGGGCGGTTTCGGACGGTACATCCATCCCTTCCTGCGCGCGCCCACTCTTCCCGGTCTCGGAAAGCCGATGAGCCGACCCATGCGTCCAACCAATGCGGTCGCGCTCGGCCTGACGGTCCACCGCAAAGCGCGGCGCACGGCGGAGTTGCTGGACGAGATCGACCGCTTTTCGAAAATGCCGGGTGCGCACATGGCGTTCGTCCGGACCCTGAAGGGGCTGGCCACGCCGCTGGGCCTGAAGGACATTCCCGAATTCGAAGCCGACGTGGCGCGGATCAAGGCCGAAAGCCTGATTGTCTGGGGCGACAGGGACCGGATATTCCCCGTCAAGCAGGCGGACCGCGCCCGGAACCTCATGCCCGCCGCGCGGATCGAGATCATGGACGATGTCGGCCACTTCCCACAGATTGATGCCCCGCAAGAATTCTCACGCCTCGTCTCGGACTTCCTGGAAGCCCGGGCCGTTAGTTCATGAACTTCTCGACCGTTTTCGCGTCCGGGCTGGGCGAGAGGCGGTAGTAGCCGTCGGGGGCGTCCACGCGCAGTCCGTCCGCGTCCATCTCCTCGATCGCGTCGAGCGGGACGAGGCGGCCATTGTTCATCAGCTGTCCGGTCAGTTCGCCGACATCCTGCCCGTTCCTCGTGGCGAAGAGGCGTGGCGGGGCGTCGTCGTCGTTTCCGGCCACGGCGACGTGGTCGAACTTCGGCACCATGAAGCCCATCGCGCCTGCCATCTTCTTATAGTGGGCGCGGCCGTCCTTTGTGCCGTCTTCCAGCTCTTCGAGCGTGTGCGTGCCGGGCGTGTCGATGAAGCGAACGGCGAGGGAGAAGGACTGGGTGTAGCCCCGGTCGCCGCGCAGCCGGCCTTCGCGGGCCGGGTCGACATTGCAGAGTTCGGCCGCCTCCGAGACCTCGAGCATCTGTTCCTTCAGCCCGACCGACTCGTTGTCGGCGTTCAGCACGACGGGAAGCACACGGCCTGCGTCGCGGAATTCCAGCCGCTCCGGCATGGCTTCGCCCGGCTCCAGTTCGAAGGACAGGCCCATCGTCGCCTGCACCGTGTCGCGGCGGCTTTCCTTTAGGCTCTCCATTTTTACCAGCGTCTTGCGGATGCCCTCAATGGGAAAACAGCTTTCCGCCGGAATGGTCTTGGGGCCCTCCTCGCTTGACTGGGCCAGAGCGGCGGGCGCGAGGCCTGCCGTGAGACTTGCCAGAAGAGCGGTTGCGAGGGCAGCGGGGAGAAAGGGCGTGCGTGTCATGCCCCCTGTCTGGCGCGCGCACGCCCGGCGCGCCAATGAAACTCTGTCCACGGTGGGGGCTCCACTCACGAAAAGTCTATCCGCTACGCCGCGCCCGCGACAGGCTGCGACACCGAATGTCTCTCGACGCCCGGAGCCTGCGGGCCTAAGCGCATCCCATGCAACGCGCGACCTCACTCCTGCTCCTGTCCTGTCTGTCCCTGGCCCTGTCGGGTTGCGGCATCAAAGGCGGGCTGAAGACGCCGCCCCCGCTCTGGGGGCCGGGCTCGGTTCAGGACTCTGGTCAAGATACCGGGGAAGTCCCGGACGAGAACACCACGGCGGAGAGCCTCGACACGTCGGACGACCCGCTCGACGAACCCGGTCCCGGCGGTCCGCTGGACGAGCCGGAAGACGAGGACTTCGGCTACGGCGATGACGTGACCCGCGGAACCTAGAGGCGTCCCATGCGACATTTCGATTTCCAGGACGGCGAACTCCACGCCGAGGGCGTGGCTTTGTCCGAGATCGCGGAGGCGGTCGGCACGCCCGTCTACGTCTACTCGTCCGCCACGTTCGAGCGCCACTACCGCGTCTTCGCGGACAGCTTCTCCGGCATGGACGCGCTGGTCGCCTATTCGGTCAAGGCCAACAGCAACATCGCCGTGCTGCAGACGCTGGCGAAGCTGGGCGCGGGCGCGGACGTGGTGTCGGGCGGCGAGCTCGCCCGCGCGCTGATCGCGGGCATCCCGGCGGAGCGCATCGTGTTTTCGGGCGTCGGCAAGACGCGCGACGAGATGGGCGCGGCGCTGGATGCGGGCATCCACGTCTTCAACGTCGAAAGCCTGCCGGAACTGCGCGTGCTCAACGAGGTCGCGACCGCCCGCGGCGTGCGCGCGCCGATCGCCTTCAGGGTCAACCCCGACGTCAGCGCGGGCGGGCACGAGAAGATCAGCACGGGCAAGAAGGAAAACAAGTTCGGCATCGCCTGGAGCCGCGCCGAAGCCGCCTACGCCGAAGCGGCCGCGCTGCCCGGGATCGAGGTGGTCGGCGTGGACGTCCATATCGGCAGCCAGATCGACGAGCTCGCCCCGTTCGAAGCCGCCATCCGCAAGGTGGGCGGCCTGATAAAGCGCCTGCGCGAGCAGGGGCACACCATCCGCCTGTTCGACATTGGCGGCGGGTTAGGCATTCCCTACGGCGACAATGGCCGCACGCCGCCGCCGCCGTCCGACTACGGCGCGCTCGTCAAACGGCTGACGGCGGATCTGGATGTGCAGATGGTGTTCGAGCCGGGCCGCATGATCGCGGGCAATTCCGGCGTGCTGCTGACCGAGGTGCTCTACGTGAAGGAAGGGGAGGACCGGAGCTTCCTCGTCATCGACGCCGCCATGAACGACTTGCTGCGGCCCGCGCTCTACGATGCGTTCCACGACATGGAGCCTGTCCGGGCTCCGGGCCCCGACTTCGCCAGCCAGACCTATGACGTGGTCGGTCCCATCTGCGAGACGGGCGACACGTTCGCGCGCGACCGGGAGATGCCGGAGCTGAAGGCCGGAGACCTGGTGGCGATCCACTCCGCCGGGGCGTACGGCGCCGCGCAGAGCAGCCAGTACAATACGCGCCCGCTCGTGCCGGAAGTCATGGTGCGCGGCGGAGAATTCCGCGTGATCCGGGAACGGCCGCGCGTGGAGGATATCTTGAAGACGGAACGGTTGGTGGATTGGGGGTAGACGGCGGCTTGGCCCAACCGGGCCGCCCCCTTCCGTCACGCTACGCGTGCCACCTTCCCCCAACGGGGGAAGGAAGTCCAAGGTTGCGGCGTGGCTCCTTCCTCTCCCCATTGGGGAGAGGTGGCCGAGCGCAGCGAGGTCGGAGAGGGGCTGAACGGCAAATACACCTCCAACCCCGCCCATTAGGACGCGCTTTCTAAAACTTCCCCCTATCTCGGTCTCATCGAAAGAGGCGCACGGCTTTTCCCGCCCGTGCCTCCCTCGCCAACGAACACACCGAGAAGGACCCACATCATGGCCAAAGCCAAGACCACGACCAAGAAAACCGCCAAAGCCAAGACGGCTGAAACCTCCAACCTGCGCCCGACGATCCGCAAGGCGTCCCTCGCCTATGTCGGCCTGTACGGCCTGGCCTACGAGCGCGCCCAGTTCCGCGCCGACCAGCTGAAAGCCAAGTCCGGCGAGCTGTTCGAAACGCTCGTGAAAAAAGGCGAAGTGCTGGAGACCAAAGGCCTCGAGCTGACCAAGGACGCCCGTGAAAAGGCTTCCGAGCTGGTCGAAGACAGCGTCGACACCGTCAAGAACGTTGTTCCGTTCGGTGGCCGCGACAACCGCGTCGAAGAGCTGGAAGCCGAAGTGGCCGCGCTCAACAAGAAAATCGCCGCCCTGTCCAAAAAGGCGTCCGCGCCGCGCAAAACGACCAAGACCGTGAAAACGGACGCCAAGGTCGATGCCAAGACGACAGCCAAAACCGAAGACAAGAAAGCCGCCTAAGCGCGACTTCGCTCCGCCGCACCTTCCAGCAGGGGAGACGCGGCGGGCCGGCCGGACGGGGGCTTTCGCGCTCCATGTTCTCTCTCCTCCATTTCCCCCCTTTATGGGTTGGGACTTGGAGCGAGGGCCTCTTCTCCGGCCGCATTGGCGGTCCGTGCTCCGGCGCGGACCGTTTTTTCATGCCTTGAATTTGGGCGAATTCGCCTGCGCTAACATATGTCGCCCCCCAAACGGGCCTCGCCGCGCAACGTCTGTTTGAGTTCGCCCGTTATCTGTGGCTAAGAGACCCCAACAAGAAGACCGAGGGAACGGAGACAGGACATGGCCATCAAGAAGGACAAGGTCGCGAAACAGGCGGCGGAGAACACGACTGCCGTCAACACGCTGGTGGGTTTCCGCCGCTCCGAAGTGGTGAAATCGCTCGGCATCATGGCGGGCTACATCGCCAAGCAGCCCAAACCGTTCGCCAAGCATGTCGGGGCCTACGGCAAGGAGCTCTTCGACATCGTCAAGGGCGACAGCGAGCTTGCGCCGCACCCCAAGGACCGCCGCTTCCAGGACCCGACCTGGTCCAAGAACCCGATCTACAAGCGCGGCCTGCAGAGCTGGCTCGCCATGCGCCGCGAACTGGACGGCTGGATCGAGGACAGCCAGATGCACCCGGCCGACAAGGCGCGCGCCAAGTTCGTGACAGACCTGATCGGCGACACGCTCGCGCCGACCAACTCGCTGCTGGGCAATCCGGCGGCCATGAAGAAGCTGTATGAGACGGGCGGCATGTCGCTCGTGAACGGGCTTAAGAACGCCTATGAGGACCTGACCAAGAATGGCGGCATGCCGTCCCAGGTCGACGGCCGTCCCTTCAAGGTCGGCGAGAACATCGCCAACACGCCCGGCGCGGTGGTCTACAAGACCGAGATGCTGGAGGTTATCCAGTACGCCCCCATGACGGAGGAGGTCTTCTCCGTCCCGCTGATGATCATCCCGCCGCAGATCAACAAGTTCTACGCGGTCGACATGGCGCCCAACAAATCCATGATCCGCTTCTTGTTGTCCCAGGGCGTACAGGTCTTCGCCGTGTCGTGGCGCAATCCGGGCCGCCAGCACTCCCATTGGGGGCTGGAGGAATATGTCGAGGAGCTAATCGCCGCCTCCGACGTGGTGCGCAAGATCACCAAGTCCAAGCGCCTGAACGTGTCCGGGGCCTGCTCCGGCGGCACGACCATGGCGCTGATGCTCTCCGAACTGGCAGCCAGAGGCGACGACCGCGTCAACGCCTTCACCCTGATGGTCAGCGTGCTGGACGGCAAGAAGTCGGACAGCGAGATCGGGCTGTTCGTGACAGACTCAGCCATCGAGGCGGCGCGCAAGCATTCCAAGAAGAAGGGCATTCTCGCGGGCGACGAACTCGCGCGGTCATTTGCCTGGATGCGGCCGAACGACCTGATCTGGAACTACGTCGTGAACAACTACTTGCTGGGCGAAGATCCGCCGCCCTTCGACGTGCTCTACTGGAACAACGATTCCACCAACCTCCCGGCGGAGCTGCACAGCGACTATCTGGACATCTTCCAGCGCCGCTCCTTCCGCCCGGACAAGACCGAAGTCTTCATGGACCACATTATCGACCTTTCCGCGGTGACGCAGGACAACTTCATGGTCGCGGGCGTGACGGACCACATCACGCCGTGGAAGGCCTGCTACCGCAACGTGCGCCTTTTCGGCGGGGACACGACGTTCGTGCTGTCCAACTCCGGCCACATCCAAAGCCTGCTGAACCCGCCCGGAAACCCCAAGGCGCAATACTTCACCAACGCCGACTTCCCGCCGCGCGCGGACCGCTGGCTGGAAGGCGCGGAATCCTTCGGCGAAAGCTGGTGGCTGCGCTGGGTCGGCTGGCTGGGCGAACGCTCCGGCGAAATGAAAGCGGCCCCGAAGAGCCTGGGCAACAAGGCCCACACGCCGATCGCGCAAGCTCCGGGGGAGTATGTGTTCACATAATCTAGCCCCACAGGTTTGCGCCCCGTAGGGGTCTAAGAACGATGAAATCGTTCGTCGCAAACCTCCGCGCAGCGGCGCGTCCCCAAAGGACGCGAGGGGGAACTCTCTTCGCAAGCAAATAAGGTCGACGCTAAAGCGTCGGCTTTTTTGTTGGAGCACCCTCTAATTCTTCGCTCATTCCCGCGCAGGCGGGAATCCAGGGTGAGGAAGACTTGTGAGGTTGCTGGCCTGCCAGAACCTGGATCCCCGCCTTCGCGGGGATGAGCGAAGGGGAAGGGGGCGAGGTTGAGCCCTCCCCCAACGTCGTCCCCGGCACTTGTTGCCGGGGTCTGGTCGAGGGGTTGCTCACAAGACGCGGCTTGTGAGGAAGTGTGAGGACAGGCCCCGGCAATAAATGCCGGGGACGGGCTATCGGGGAGAGGGTTGGGTTGGATGGCGAGATACGTCCGCGTCTATTGCGGTTGGTTTCGCAAGCGCTTTCAGTGGCTTACCACTGATTTGAACAATCGTATCCGCCCCGCCAAAAGCTGGAGTAGAACAAGTAAGTTCCCGGCTGCTCTTAACAAGCCGACCGAACACCTTCCGCGAGGCGATGGGTAGCTGCCATCTCCCGCAAACACAAACGTCAACTCCAACCGAGCCCGTAAGTTCAACCGGAGTGGCACGGCAACAGGACCCCTCCCACGCGGAAGGCTCTCTTTTTCCCCTCACGCCCCGGACAAGCCCCGGGGCCGCACCTACGCCCCTGCGTGGAACAACGCGCCGAACGCTTCCGAAAATCTTGCCAGATCGCTCTCCGGCAACGCGTCGATTCCGGCGGCCGCGGCTCGGCCGCCGCCTCCGAATTCCGTTGCCAGAACGGCGGCGGAGCCGCTTTCGCGGGCTCGCGGGGCGCGGATGGAGACGCGGTAGTGTACGCCGTCCGGCAGTTCCGTGAGCACGGCGAAGGCGCGTTCGGGTTCTTCGTCGACCAGCGCGTTGCCGAACAGGCCGCTGATCCGGTTGGAGGCCGCGCCTGCGGGCAGGACGAGGACTTGCGCGTCCGCCGTTCCGTGCAGTTCGCGCGCATTCTGCGCCACGTCCCAGTCCGCGTCGTAGCCGTCGCGCAGGGTCGCGAACGCTGCGGGGTCGTCTTCCAGGAACGCGACCGGGTCGGGGTAGGCGAGCAGTGTTTCGAACAGCTCGGACGGGTGGAAGTGCAGGTCTTCGACCGTCGTGCCGTAGGCATTGTAGTTCACCAGCTCGCCCAGCTGCCGCAGCCGACCCATCGGCACGTCCAGCCCCCGGGCGTCCGCGATGCGCGCCGCCAGGCCCTGGAAGTTGTCGCCATACGCCCCACACACCGCCCAGGCCGCCTTCGCCCCGGCAAGGTGTTGATCAATCAGGTAGGCCGTGCAGGTTTCCTTCGCGTCATCCGTCAGTGCGGTCAGGCGATCGCTGTCCGGTACGTCGCCCGTCAGGTGATGGTCGGCGTAGAAGACGTGCGCGCCGTCGGTCAGCACCTGGCGCAACCCGTCCGCATTCTTCGCCATGCTGATGTCCAGCGCCGTCACCCGGTCGCCCGCGCCCGCGCGTCCGGCGATGCGCTTGAACAGGGCGATGTCGCGTTTCACGCCCGTGATGCGTTCGGCACCGGGACGCGGATCGGTCTGGCGCAGTTGCAGCAGCGAGAAGATGCCGTCCGCGTCGCCGTTGAAAAGGTCGAAGTCGGCCATCAGATCCCGCCGCCGTCGCCCATGATCATGGCCGGGTCGTCCAGACGGTAGCGCTTTCGCAGCATCTCCAGAATGGCGTCTGCGGCCTCTTCCGCGGACACGGTAGTCGTGTCGATGCGCAGGTCCGGGTT
Source organism: uncultured Algimonas sp. (assembly GCA_964445685.1). Lineage (GTDB taxonomy): Bacteria > Pseudomonadota > Alphaproteobacteria > Caulobacterales > Maricaulaceae > Litorimonas. The sequence goes on along the minus strand of CAYULR010000073.1, from coordinate 309 downwards.
CACGGGAGGTTGGTATTCCGAATCGATCCCGGTGAAGTTCTTGATCTCGCCGGCGCGGGCACGCTTGTAGAGACCCTTCACGTCGCGCTCTTCGGCCACATTCAGAGGCGTATCCACGAAGACTTCGAAGAACTCGTCCTCGCCCATCATGTCGCGCACCATCTGACGCTCCGCCCGGTAAGGACTGATGAAGCTGCACATGACGATCAGGCCCGCATTGGACATGAGCTTCGCGACTACGCCGATGCGGCGGATGTTCTCGATCCGGTCTTCCTTGGTGAAGCCGAGGTCCCGGTTCAGCCCGTGGCG
>CAYULR010000072.1:0-10460 GCA_964445685.1 uncultured Algimonas sp. | reverse complement strand
ACGTGGAACATGGGCACCACGGCGAGGATGCAGTCGGCCCCGCCCGCCCCGATCACGTCTTTCTGGCAACCGGCCAGCGCGTGGAGGATGGTGGAGCGGTGGCTGTAGAGAACGCCTTTCGGATCGCCCGTTGTGCCGGATGTGTAGCAGAGCGTGCAGGCCGTGTTCTCGTCGAAGCGCGGCCAATCGATCGTGTCGGACGCATCCGCGATGAAGCTCTCATAGTCGTCGGCGAAGGCCACGCTGTCAGGCTTGCCGGCCGCGTCGGTCAGGCTGACCCATTTCTCGACGCTCGGACAGGCGGCGTGGATGCCGGCGGCGATCGGCGCGAACGTCGTGTCGAACATGACGTACTTGTCTTCGGCGTGGTTCACCATCCAGGCGATCTGCTCGGGCTTCAGGCGCGGATTGATCGTGTGCACGATCGCCCCGATGGAGCTGACCGCGTAGTAGATCTCGACGTGGCGGTAGTTGTTCCAGGCGATGGTCGCGACGCGGTCGCCCGTCTTCACACCTGCATCAATCAGGGCGTTGGCCAGCTTGCGCACGCGGACGGCGCAGTCGGCCCAGCTGTAGCGGTGCTGCGTCATGTCGGTTTCGAGGGTCACGATTTCGCGGTCGGCGTGGACCGTCGCGGCGTGTTCGATCAGATCGGAAATCATGAGCTCACGGCTCATCATGAGGCCTTGCATGGGGGCTCCCCGGTTTGGTTGTTAATCTTGTTTGGCGCGTCTTTTTCAGACAGAGGGGGGACGGTCAACTCATGGTCGACAGGGGGAGCCATATGACCGCACCGACTTACGAGCACGTGCTCCGCGCGGCGGAGCGCCTCGACGGCCATGCGCGAAAGACGCCCTTGCTGCGTTCCGACGCCATAGACGCGCTGGTCGGCGCGGAAGTCCACTTCAAGGCGGAATGCCTGCAGCATGTCGGTGCGTTCAAATATCGCGGGGCGCGCAACCGGCTCGCCGCGCTGAGCGATGCGGAGCGCGCCAAGGGCGTCGTCGCCTTCTCGTCCGGGAACCATGCGCAAGGCGTGGCGAGGGCCGCGCGCGAACTGGGCATCCACGCCATCATCGTCATGCCGCACGACGCGCCGGAGGTGAAAGTCGAGGGCGTGCGCCGCGACGGTGCGACCATCGTCGGCTATGACCGCCTGACCGAAAGCCGGGAGCAGATCTCCGCCGACATCGCCGAACGCGAAGGCCGCATCGTGGTCCCGTCCTATGACGACCCGTACATCATCGCCGGACAGGGCACGGTGGGGCTGGAGATTGCCCGCGCCGACACGGAATTCGACGCCATCGTCACCTGCATGGGCGGCGGCGGGCTCTGCGCGGGGATCAATCTCGCCGTGGCGGAGGAAAGCCCAGAGACAGATGTGTTCGGCGCCGAACCCACCCACTATAACGACCACCAGATGAGCCTGCGCAACGGAATGCGCACCCGCATCTCGACCGACGCCCCGCCGACCCTGTGCGATGCCATCATGACGCCCATTCCGGGCGAAATCACCTGGCCCATCAATGCGCGCCACCTGACCGACGTGTTCGACGTGTCGGACGAGGACTGCCTCTATGCGATGAAGCTGGCCAAGACGCATCTGGACGTGACGCTGGAACCCGGCGGCGCGGCGGCCATGGCGGCGGTCGTCACCAAACGCCTGCCGGAGCGCTACAGGACGGTGGCGGTCATCCTGTCGGGCGGCAATGTGGACCCGGCCGTCCTGGAGCGGGCGATGAACGCATGAAAGCCCTCATTCCTTTCGGCCTGCTGGGCCTCATGGCGGCTCCCGTCTTCGCAAACGACCCGTCCCTGCCCGCGGACGACGTCGAAGCCGCAGTCATCGCAAGCCTGGATGCGGAAATTTTCAAAGCCGCTTTCCTGACTTGCGACGGCGAACGCCTTTCCCAGATCATGGCGGACGATCTCGAATTTTATCACGACAAGTACGGCGTCATCGCGCGCACAGCGGACGAATTCATCGAGGGTACGATCCCCGACTGCGTGAAGCGCCAGCAGGGCGAGCTGCCCTATCTCGAACGTCGGGCGACGCCGGGCACGATGCAGGTCCGCAAGATCGGCGAAGACGGGCTGATGCAGACCGGGCACCACTCCTTCTGGCTCAGATTACCTGGCGAGGACATCCGCAGGGTAGAGACGGGCCTCTACACTCACATCTGGCTGCGCCAGGGCACGGGCTGGCAGATCAGCCGCGTCATCAGCTACGACCATGTGGACGTGCCGGGCTAGGTCTTGAAGGTCGCGATCTCATCCAGCGGCTTCTTCTCCAACGCGTGGGACGGCACGGTGCACCCGTCCGCCGGATAGCCGACGACCAGGAGCACGAACGGCTTTTCCGTGGCCGGACGCTCGCAGATCTCGCGCAGGAACGTCATCGGCGCAGGCGTATGCGTCAGCGTCCCCAGCCCGACCGAGTGCAGCGCCGTGATGAGCATCCCTGTCGCCAACCCGACCGACTCGTTGACGTAGTAGTTCTTGCCGTGATCGCCGCGCTTTTGCGCGAAGACGGCGATCAGCCACGGCGCGGTCTCCAGGAACGGCTTCTGGTCGTCCGTCCCCAGCGGCGCGAGCGCGTCGAGCCAGTCTTCCGAGGCCCGCCCGCCATAGAAGGCGCGCTCTTCCTCCTCCGCCGCCTCGCGGATGCGCCGCTTCGTGTCCGGGTCGGAGATCGCGACGAAGTGCCAGGGCTGGAGGTTCGCTCCGTTCGGCGCGGTTCCCGCCGTCCGGATCGCCGTTTCGATCAGGTCCTGCGGAACGGCCTTGTCGGAGAAGTCGCGGATGGTCCGGCGCGCGGACATCAGCGCGTGGAAGGCGTCCATCCGCTCGCGCATATCGGACACGTCCAGCGTCTCGTAGCCTTCGAGGGGTAATTCTTCCGCGCTCATAGCGTCTCTCCCGTACCTAACCTCACGCATCCTAATGCCCGTTCGTGCATTGAACAGGCGCAGCCGCCCAACAGCCGTGAAGGAGCCGCCCGCGTGTCCCATCTTCAGGCTCTTGTCGAGACCATCCGCGCTTGCGACGTGTGCGCCCATTCCAGCCCGCCCCTGCCCGTGGAGCCGAACCCCATCCTGCAGGCCTCGCCGCGATCGAAGATCCGCATCATCAGCCAAGCACCCGGAACGCTGGCCCACGAAAGCTCCATGACCTTCAACGACCCGTCCGGGCGGCGGCTGCGCGACTGGCTAGGCGTCAATCCGGCGACCTTCTACGACGCGGACAATTTCGCCATCACGCCGATGGGCTTCTGCTTTCCGGGACAGGACGCCAAGGGCGGCGACCTGCCGCCGCGCCCGGAATGCGCGCCGCTCTGGCAGGCCCGGCTGGACGAGCAGCTGCACCAGGTCGAGCTGACCCTGCTGGTCGGAATGTATGCGGTGAAGCACCATCTCGGCCCGGCGGCGGAGCGCACCCTGACCGAGACGGTGCGCAACTGGCGCAATTACGGCCCGGAGATCATCCCCCTGCCCCACCCGTCCTGGCGCAATAATGGCTGGATCAAGCGGCACGACTGGTTCGCGGAGGCGCTAGCGGAAGTGCGGCGGCGCGTCGGAGAGCTGGTCACGCGCAACGACGCGGATATCGGCGTGCGTTGAGCGCCCCAGCGCATCGACCGCCCGCACCCGGTAGAAGCCTGGCGTGCGTGGCCGCCAGACCGTCAGGCCGTCTTTGTCCGGAACGGCCTCTCCGCCGACATAAATTCTCACTGGGGCGTCGCTATCGACCGATAGGGAAAGACCCCGCTCGGACTGCAGGATTTCGGCTCCGTCGGAAGGAAACAGAAGAACTGGTCCTTCATCCGTGGGGACATCCACCTGCTTCAACGCGGACGGGGCCTCCGTCTTGCGAGGTGCTGGCCGAGCGGTCTGCCCCAGAAGCGGTGCCGCCAGATCGAACAGCAGGGGCGCGGCGGATATGCGGCCCGTCCGCCCCGGTCTGGGCGCGCCGTCCGGGCGGCCTGTCCAGACGATGATGACATGCTCTCCCGCGACACCCGCCGCCCAGCTGTCCCGGAAGCCGTAGGACGTCCCGGTCTTGTAGGCGACGCGGTCCACGCCGTGCATGTTGGCGAAGCCTTTGGGCACGGGCGCGGCGCGCAGCGCGTCCAGCACGTCGCGCGCACTGTCTTCGCTCATCAGGCGGTAGCTCTCCGCCTTGTCCGCACCCGCTTTCGTCGCAAGCGGTCCGGCCAGGCCGTCATTGGCCAACGCCGTGTAGAGCACGGCCAAGTCCCGCGCGCTGAGCCCTGTTCCACCCAGAGCCAGCGCCAGCCCTTCGCCGGACTGGTCCCCGACACGCCCCTTCGCCGTGGGACCCGCCGCCGCCAGCGCCGCGCGGAAGCGGTCCGGCCCAACCGCGTGCAAAGCCGTGACGGCCGGGACGTTGAGCGAGTGCTGCAACGCTTCGCCGACTGTCACCATCCCGTGGTAGCGGCGCGTGAAGTTTTCCGGGCGGTAGCTCCCGAACCGGGTCGGCGCGTCGCGGATATCGCTGTCCAGCGTCAGCACGCCGTCATCCTGCGCCAGCGCGTAGATGAAGGGCTTCAGCGTGGAGCCAGGCGAGCGCAGCCGGTTCGTCATGTCGATCCACCCGCCCGCATGATCTTGCGCGCCCGTGCCGACCAGGGCGCGGACTTCGCGACTGGGCGCGTGCACGACCAGGGCGGCCGCGTTGACGGGAACGGGCTGGTCCCGCGTCCAGTCGGACAGCAGCCGAGCCGCGTCCGCCTGCATCGTTGCGTCCAACGTGGAGCGACCGCCGCCCAGCGTCTGGTGGGCGAGCACGTCGCGGTCCGGCAGGGCCTCGCGCCCCGTCGGGACAGGCTGCGCCTTGGCGAGGTCGGCCTGCTTGGCCGTGATCAGCCCGGCGTCCACCATCCGGTCGAGAATGCGGTCCCGCCCGGCTTTGGCGGCAACGGGGTTGCGGTCCGGGCGGCGCGCTTCCGGGGCTTGCGGCAGGGCGAGCAGCAGCGCGATCTCTTCCGGCGCGAGGTAGCGCGGCGACTTGCCGAGCCAGAGCCTCGTCGCCGCCGCCAGCCCCTCGATGTTCGAGCCGTAGGAAATGCGCGTGAGGTAGCGCTCGATCTGTTCATTCTTGCCCATGCGCAAGTCGAGCCGAACGGCTTCCGCCGCTTCCACGAGTTTGGACGGCACAGTGCGCGGACGCGGCGTGTATTGCCGCCCGAGCTGTTGCGTGATCGTGGACGCGCCCGACACGACCCGCCCGGCGGAGTGGTTGCTTTTCAACGCCCGCCCGATGGCGAGGACGTCCACGCCGACGTGAGACCGGAAGCGCTGGTCCTCCATCGCGATCAACGCTTCGACGAAGGCCGGGTCGACCTCCGCCAGCGTCACGGGCAAGCGGATGCGCCCGTCATCGACCGAGCCGATATGCAAGACCTGCCCGCCCCGGTCGCGCAGAACGGAAGAGACGACATCCGCGTCCTGCGGCAGTACGGGAAGGCAGAACCACGCCCCGACAAGGCCGAGAACGCCGAGCGCCGCGCCGCGTCTTGTGGCTTTCAGCCTCAAAGCGTCGGTGCGGCCGTCACGGCGAAGCGGCCGCTGGCGGTGGTCGCCATGCGGTCGGGTCGGTACATGTCTTCCATGTGTGCGCCGGGAAAGACGAAGTCGCCCTGCGTCACCGCGCGCACGACGTAGGCCACACGCTTGCGGCGGCTGCCGAAGCGCGAATGGCTGCGCCAGGAGGCGACAAAGCGGTCGTCGCGCGCTTCCGTCAGGTCCACGTCCGACACGGCTCCCACCCACGCGAACGGTCCGGTCTCCCCGGCGTCCGCAGAGCTCAGCACGGTTTCGATCTCGAGGCCCGCAGGCAGCAAGTCGGCCAGCACCCACATGGCTTCGTTCGCGCCGGAGCCTTCCGCGTCCACGACGATCACGGCCCGTTCCCCGCGCGACAGGGCCGCATCCGGCAGAGGACGGCCCGACAGGTCGTAGATCGTCTTGGACAGGGTCGCGCCTTGGGAGCGGGCGGCGACGGAACCGTCCGGCGTGCCGGTCACGCTGACTTGCACCCAGACGGGCGAAGCCTCGTCATTGGTCACCTCCAGCGTGTCGGAACCGACGCTGCGCCCAGCGGTGGAACCCAAGGGCGTCCAGCCGTCTTCATCCGCAAACGGCACGCCCGAGACACGGCGTCCGGCCAGCGCGCGGAGCGCCCAGGCTTTTTCATGCGTGTTCAGCTGTTCCGGATTGTCCACTTGCAGCGCGAGCAGAGCCTGCGTCGCGGCGGCATCCGGCAGGTCGTCGGAGAGCGCCAGGAGCGCGGCCGCGTTCCGGATCTCGGTCGCGTAATAGGTCTGGCCAGTGTCCGACAGATTGTCCGAGGCGCGGAGGAAGGCTGCCTGGGCGGCCTCCGTTTCCCCCACGGCGTTCAAGGCGAAACCGAGCTGCGAGTGCGCGAGAGAGCCGCGCAGGCGGTCGCCGAAACGGTCCGCCAGGTAGAGCAGTTCGGTCTTCTTGACCGTGTCGTGCTCCGCCAGCAACGCCAGCGCATAGGCCGCCCGTTCCGCCGCGCGCAGCTCGTAGTCCGGCGTGTTGTCGTCGAGCCCGAAATTATAGTCCAGGGCGAGCGGCGCACCGCCATCCAGTTGCGACAGGGCGCGGACGCTGTCCAAGGTCCGGCGGCGGGCCGCGTTCGGCACGGTGTAGCCCGCTTCGGCGGCGGCGAGGACGAAGTCGCCCGCATAGAGCTGCAGATAGGGCGACGCATTGCCGTCGCCGCGACGCCACAGACCGAACGCGCCGGACGCATCCTGACGTTCCAGCAGCCTGTCGACCGCACTCTGCACCGTTGCGTCGCGCTGCGCCTCGCTCATGTCCGGCAAGCCGCCAAAGGCCCCGGCCAGCAGCAAGGGCGACGCCACGCTGACCGTCTGTTCGGTGCAGCCGTAAGGATAACGCCTCAGCGATGTCAGCAGGCGTTGCGGGTCGAGGCCTGGGGAGAAGGAGGCGGAGACGTAGGTCCGCGCACCGCTGAGCAAGCCATCTTTATCGCCAGTAAAGTCCAGCGTCGCCGTTTCCCCCGGCGCGAGCTCCACGAAACGCGTGCGCGTGATGGGCATGGCGGGGTCGCGGGTCTGGATTTGGTAGTTCCGTTCGGTCTCGAAGCCCGGCCCGTCGATGCGCAGGGCGTAGGTCTCGATACCTGTGCCGGTGGCGACGATATCGATGGGGGTCTCGCCCCGCTCGCCTTGGGCCAGCGCTTGCTCGGCCGTGGCGACAGACGTGCCGTCACGGCTGACCGACAGGGCGTACGTGCCGTCTTCGCCCTCGATATTGTCGAGCGCGACAGTCGCCACGGCCCGGTCTCCGGGCGCGAGAAAGCGCGGCAGGGCCAGTTGCGCCGTCACCGGATCGCGGACGATCATGGGCGCGGAGGCGGCCCCGAGCTTCGTCTCCGACCAGGCTACGGCCATCACGGTGAGCTCGCCCTGGAAGGCAGGCACGTCGAGCGTCACGGTCGCCTTGCCGTTGCGGACCTCGACCGGTCCCTCAAAAAGGCTGACGATGGTCGTCGGCACGACCGACAGGCCAGCCCCGCCCAGACCGTCGCCGCCGACCCGGTCCGCGCCGGAGAACGGAGCGAGCATGCGCGCATAGTCGTCGAACAGGTCGATCGGAAAAGCGAGCTTGCCGAAATAGTGGTCTTCCGGGCTGGGCGGCGTGTAGTCGGTGATCTGCAGAATGCCCGTATCGACGGCGGCCAGCGCGAGGAATGCCTGCTCCCCGTCCAGTCCGGCGACCTGCACGACGACGTCCTGCTCGGTCTCCGGGCGGATGCGCTCCGGCATGTCCAGCGACACGGTGAGTGTCTGTTCGCTGCGGTTCATCGGGATGTGGACAAGGCCCACGGCGCGGCGGGCCTGACGGTCCTCGCCGGGTGCGTAGACGCTCAGCATGGCGTAGAGGTCCGTCGTCCAGTCGCGGCCCAGGGGGAGCGTGATTTCGGACTGGCCCTCTTCGATGCGGACCGTCTGCACGGTGCGGACTTCGCGGTCGGCCATGACCAGCTCGCCCATGCCCGCGAAGGGCGAATTGACGCTCAGCACGACCGTGTCGCCCGGCTTGACGTCGGTCTTGTCGAGGCCGATCTCCACCCGGTCGGGCGCATCAGAATCGCCGCCCGCACGCCGCCAGCCAGAGCCGAACTGGTAGGAAAAGACCTGCCCGGCCTCGGTCGTGAAGCGCAGGCGGTATTCGCCATAGTCCAGGGCTTCGGAGAAGAGCACGGGCGCGTCCGCGCCAATGGCGACATCCCGTTCGGAGAAGACGATGTCGCGGCGGTCCCGGCGGTAGCGCCAGCGGCCATTCTCGCGGTACCAGTGATAATCGTAGTCTTCGCGGATGAGCGACAGCGTGCCGTTCACCGCAGTGCGCGCACCGGACGCGTCCAGCGCGACGAGGCGGATCTCCGCCGGGCTGTCGCGCTTCGCGTAGCCGCCGTCGAAGACCGGATCGAAACCCACATAGACGGCCTCAGACCGAAGCGGCAGGAACAGGCTGTCGCGGACATAGCGCCCACCCGGTTCCGCCACGCCCGCCGTCACGAACAGGCGCAAGGGCGAGCTCGACTGGAAGGCTTCGCCCGCCACGTCGATGTCGGTGCGGAACAATCCGTCTTCGTCCGTCAGGCCCTGCCCGATGGGAACGATCTGTTCGCGGAACGTCTCGACCGCATTGCCGAACGTGTAGTCGCTCCACTCCGGGAACGGATTGGGATCGACGCCGACGCGGGCTTCGGCTTCCGCGTCGAGGCCGCGTCCCTTGGCGCCGTAGAGGAAGTCCGCCGCGATGGTGAAGGCGCGCGCCTGGCCCGGCACGATGGGCGCGTCGTCCGCCCGCAGGTCGAGACGCAACTGTTCGGGAATGAAGTCCTGCACGGAAAAGCGCACCGAGCCGACCTCGTCCAACCCGTCCAGCGAGAGCTCCGCCGTCCAGCGGCCGCGCGCGGCGTTCTCAGGCAAGCCGATCCGGCGGATGAGCGCCCCGGCTTGCTCCGACGGGCTGACGCGGCTTTCGGAGAACTCGGTCCCGTCCGGGCGGCGCACCGTCAGCGTGCCGGGCCGGTCGAAGGCCGCACGGGCCTGCGCGTCGCGGACCAGCGCGGTGAGGTGGACCGTCTCGCCAGGGCGGTAGATGCCGCGTTCGGTGAACATGAAGGCATCGACCGGACCGCTCGCTTGCCGCCCCGTTACGTCATAAGCGGTCAGGTCTAGCGGGGAACGCGCGAGGTCCAGCGCGGCGAAGTCGTCCTCGCCCGCATAGGCCATGACCATCTTGGGCGCGAGATTGCCGGTCCCGCGCAAAGCAGCCGCCGGAAAGACGGCGCGGCCCGACGCATCCGCTTCGGCCTGGCCGAGCACATCATTGTTGCGCGCGATCAGCATCAGCGTCACCCCGCCGACCGTGTCGGCCGTCTCGATAGACCGGACCGTGACGTGCAGCGCCTGTTCCGTGCGGTAGGCGGCGAGCGCGAGGTCCGTCACGTAGAGCCAGCGCCAGGAATTGGCGGCGCGGCTGTTCTGCGCACCCGCGCGTTCCAGTTCCACGATGTAGGCACCGGGTCCCTGCTCGGACAGGATCGGCTGCAGGGCGACACCGCGTTCCACCAGTTCGTTGACGGCCCCGCTCGTGTCGATTTGCTGCGAATGGACTTCCACGCGGGTCTGCCAGGCGGCGCTGTTCCAGGACCAGTCGCCTTCCAGCGTGGTCTCGCCGACATCCGGGCTCTGGTCGAACAGGGCGCGGTGATTGACGCGGTAGAGCGTCAGATCGACCGCGTCGGCATTCATCGCCTTAACGCCCAACACGGACGCTTCGCCGCGCGGCAGGATGATGCCGTCCCCGACAAAGCCGACGAGGGCAGGCTTGGGATCGAAGGCAACAGATTCCGCAATCTGCGAGCGGAGCTCGGAGCCGTCCAACGCGGTCAATCCGGGCAGAATGGCGAGCGTGTAGGTCGTCTCATCGTCCAGGCCGAGCAGGCAGAGCGAGGTCCCGTCCGTCTGAAGCGAAAAAGGCGCATCGGGCGTCAGGCGGATGAAGGCCTTGTCGTCCACGACGCGTTGCGGGTCGAGCGCGGAGGAGAAGCGCAGACAAACCGAGGTCGTTCCCTCGGCTTGCCGCGGCGTCGCACCGTAATAGGCCAGCGCGCCGTCTTCGGGCGTGGCGCGCTCCGGCGTCTGGACTGAGAGGTTTGTTGCGGAAGTTTTGACTGTCGCCGCGTCTGGCGTCGTCACGGTCGCGGGCTGCGACGGGCGGCCGATCTGATACCCGATCAACCCCGCCAGAAAGACCAGCACCAGAACCAGGACGCCTGCGCCCCAAAGATTGCGACCTGTCACGATACGTCCTCCCTCACCCCTGTCCTCCCGTGAGAGCGAACCCCGGTTTTCATGCGCGCTCCCCGTCTTG
>CAYULR010000071.1:0-10519 GCA_964445685.1 uncultured Algimonas sp. | reverse complement strand
CGGGTGGAGAGCTTCAGCTTGGTGAAGGTGAAGACGGCCCAATCGACCAGTTCCGACACGGCGAAGGCCACGCCCGACGCGATGGCCAGTTCCCCGCCCGATGTCGCCCAGGTCAGGCCGAGCGCCACCGCCATGGCGAGCAGCACCCAATGCCCGATCTCGCGCTGGGCGAAGTCGCGGGCCACCAGGACCAGCCCCGTGACGATCGTGACCGGATTGAAGGCCCAGCCCAGCCCCGGCAGCTCCACCATGGGCGCCCAGGTGAAGCTCCAATTGATGAAGGGGATCAGCGCGACATAGATAAGCGTGACCACGACGGCGCGGGTCGGGGCGGAAAAAGGCTCTCGAGCGGCGTAGGTCGACATGTGCTCCCTATACGCGGCGCGGTCGGCACTGTAACCTTTGTTATGATGACCCCGCCTTTTCTCTCTTCCATCGTCGCCCGTGCCGAGAACGGCGTGATCGGCCGTGACGGCGATCTGCCCTGGCGGCTGCGGTCCGATCTGAAGCATTTCAAGGCGGTGACGCTGGGCAAACCCTGCCTGATGGGCCGCAAGACGTGGGAAAGCCTGCCGTTCCCGCTGCCCGGACGTCCGAACCTCGTCCTGACGCGGCAGGCGGACTATGCGGCGAACGGCGCGGAAGTCTTCGCGGACCTGAACGAGATGATCGGCCGCGGAGCGGAGCTGGCAGGGGCCGGCGGCGTGGACGAGATCATGCTGATCGGCGGGGCGCAGCTCTACAGCACACTGCTGCCGCGCACGAACCGTATCTACGAGACGGTGGTGCATGCGACCGTGGAAGGCGATGCGCATTTCCCGTCGCTCGATCCGGCCGACTGGGCCGTCATCCAAGAGACGGCGCACAAGGCGGGCAAGGGCGACGACCATGATTTCACGGTCCGTGTGCTGGAGCGTCGCACCGAAAGCTGATTTGGCACAAGCGACGCGTCTTGAAAGCCATTCTCGGCTTCGCCACATAGAGCAGGATTCGATTGGAGAGCTTGAATGGCCGACAATAATTCACCCTGGGGACCCAAAGGCGGGTCCGGTGACAAGGGGAACTCGCCCTGGGGGTCCGGAAACCGTCCGGGCTCGTCTGGGGGCGACCGTTCGCCCGACCTCGACAATGTGATCGAGGGTTTCAAGACGCGCGTGAAAAAGCCCAATGGCGGCGGCCCGCGCGGTCCGCGCCGTCCGAACAATGGTGGCGGGGGCGACCTGTCCAACTTCCGCCTCGGCCCGCTCGGCCCGTTCGGGATCGCCCAGGCCGTCGGCGCGGTCCTGCTGCTGTCGACCTCGGTCTACACGGTGGACCAGACGGAACGCGCGCTCGTGCTGCGCTTCGGCGACTATGAGCGCACGGCCCAGCCCGGCCTGAACTTCAAGCTGCCGAACCCGATCGAGACGACCTACAAGCAGGAAACGGAAATCATCCGCCGCGACGATATCGGCGGCAACGACTTCTCGTCCCTCATGCTGACGGGTGACGAGAACATCGTGGATATCGATTTCACGGTTCTGTGGCGCATCAACGATCTCGCCAACTACTATTTCGAGGTGGACGACCCGGCCAAGGCCGTGCGCGCCGTCGCCGAAAGCGCCATGCGCGAAGTGGTCGGCCGCAACAATCTCGAACAGATCATCACGACGGACCGTCTGGCCATCACGACGGCCGTGCGGGACCTGATGCAGGAAACGCTGGACGAGTACAAAGCCGGCGTCCGCGTCGTCGAAGTGCAGCTGCAAAAGGCCGATGCCCCCGATCAGGGCGGCGTGGTCGATGCCTTCCGCGACGTGGAAGATGCGGGCCAGGAAGCTGAAACGACGATCAACAACGCCATCGCGACGCAGAACAATATCGTTCCCGAAGCCCGAGGCGAGGCCGCGCAGATCCTGCAGGACGCCCAAGCCTACCGGGACCGCGTGATCGCGGAAGCCGAAGGTGAGGCCGAGCGCTTCAACCAGATCTACGAAGAGTACCGGAAGGCTCCGGTCGTGACGCGTCAGCGCATGTATCTCGAAACCATCGAGGACGTGTATGGCCGCGGCAACAAGATCATCCTGGATGACAATGCCGGGTCCGGCGTCGTTCCCTACCTGCCGCTCGACCAGCTCAGCGGCCGCAACAACACACCCCGCACGGGAGGTCAGTAATGAAGAACCCTCGTCTCGTCATGCTCGCCGTTCTCGGCGGGCTGGCCATTCTCGCCATCTTCGCCTCGCTCTTCACGGTCGAAGAGCATGAGCAAGCCATCGTCTTCCAGTTCGGTCAGGCCCAGCGGGTCGAGAACCCCTGGGGCGAAGAGGCCGATGCTGGCCTGAAGCTCAAGACGCCGTTCATCGAGAATGTCGTCTACCTGTCGCGCCGCAACCTCGAAGTGGACCTGCGTCCCGTCGAGCTGCTGGCGTCCGACCAGGAACGTCTCGTGGTGGATGCCTTCGTGCGCTACCGCATCATCGACGCGATCCGGTTCTACGAAACGCTGCGCACCGAATCCGGCGCGCAGGACCAGCTGCAGACCATCTTCGACTCGACGCTCCGCGACGTGCTCGGCCGCGCCACGCAGACGGACATCATCTCCGGGCAGCGCGCCCAGCTGATGGCGGAAATCCAGTCCGTGGCCGATGCGGTCGCCGCGCAGGAGAATCTCGGCATCGACATCATCGACGTTCGCATCAAGCGCGCCGACCTGCCGGAAGCCAACTACCAGCAGGTGTTCAACCGCATGATTTCGCAGCGGACGCTGGAAGCCAACTTGCTCCGCGCTGGCGGTCAGGAACGGGCCCGCGAGATCCGCGCCACGGCCGAACGCGAAGCCACGGTGATCCGCGCCGAAGCGCAGAAGCAGGCCGAGATCATACGGGGCGAGGGCGACGGTCGCCGTAATGCGATCTACGCTGCCGCGTTCGAACAGGACCCGGAATTCTTCGCCTTCTACCGGTCCATGGAAGCCTATCAGCGTGGCCTGGGCGACAGCGCGACGTTCGTCCTGTCCCCGGACTCCGACTTCCTCGGCTATCTCGACAACCAACAGGGCGGACGCCGCTAGGCGTTCGCACGGGGGCGAACCGTGTCGATCGTCACGGTCCTCCTGCTCGTCTTCGGCGGGGCGCTCGCCGTCGAGGGCATAGGCTGGGCGATCGCGCCCGACGCCATGCGCCGCAGCTACGAACAGGCCATGTCGATGCTCGACCCCAAAGGGTTGTCATCGCTCGGCCTTTTGAGCGCGGCCCTGGGCCTGCTCATGATCTGGATTGGAGTTCGCTTGCATTCCTAGGAATTGTCCCCGGCATTTATTGCCGGGGCCTCCATCGGTCGTTGTCTCACGGCGGACTGGCCCAGTTGTTTTCAAGACAAGCCCGAGGCCCCGGCAGTCATTGCCGGGAACTACCTTCTTTCACCTCCTGACCGAAACGTCATGCGCCGCGCGGCTTCGCCGTCTTGGCAAATCGGGCGGGTTGGCGCAGTGACGTGTCATGCTTCGTTCTATCGCCCTGGCGCTCGCGCTGTCCGTCTCCACCGTCTCGCTCTCCGAAGCGCGCCCTGCGCCGGATGGCTTCGTCGAACTGACCAAACGCCTATCGCCCGCCGTCGTGAACATCTCCACGGCGCAGACGGTCGATTTCAACAGCGAAGACATTCCGCAGTTCGAAGAGGGCTCGCCGCTCGAGCGTTTCAACGACTTTTTCGGTCGTCGCCCCGGCCGTGACGGCCGCGTGTCCAAATCGCTGGGCTCCGGCTTTGTCATCGATGCTAGCGGCTACATCGTCACGAACAACCACGTCATCGAAGATGCCGACCTGATCGAAGTGACCTTTCCGAACGGCGATACCTACGAAGCCGACCTGGTCGGGCGTGATCCCGCCACCGACATTGCCGTACTGAAGATCGAAGCGGGCGACCCGCTGCCCTTCGTGCCGTTCGGCGATTCGAACGCCTCCGAAGTGGGGGAGTGGGTCATCGCGATCGGCAATCCGCTCGGCTATTCCGGCTCCGTCACGGCAGGCATCATTTCCGCCCGGAACCGCGACATCTCCGCTGGCAACTATGACGATTTCATCCAGACGGATGTCGCCATCAACCAGGGCAATAGTGGCGGCCCGCTCTTCAACATGGACGGCGAGGTCATCGGGGTGAACACGGCCATCATCTCGCCGACCGGCTACTCCATCGGCCTCAGTTTCTCCGTGCCCAGCGATCTCGCCAGCAGCGTGTCAAACCAGCTCATCGAGTTCGGCGAGACCCGCCGTGGCTATTTCGGTCTTCGCACCCAGGCCGTTACGCCGGACATCGCCCGCGCCTACGGCTTGGACGAAGCGCAAGGGGCGCTTGTCCGCTCCGTCGAAGCGGACGGCCCCGCCGCCGAAGCGGGTTTGCAACGTGGCGACCTGATCATCCGCATCGGCTCGCGTGACATCGAGGATACGCGCGGCCTCTTCCGCGCCGTCGCCGAAGCCCCCGTCGACCGGGATGTCGAGGTCGAATATGTCCGCCGCAAGAAGACGGAAACGACGACTGTCCGCGTGGCGCGCCTTGCCGAGACGCTCAACGACGATGAACGCGTCGAGCTGGAAGCCGAAATCGGCGATGGCCAGGTCAGCGTTGCCGGTCTCTCCGTCGAAGGGCTGACGGAAGACATCCGCCGCACGAACCGCGTCTCATCAGACGTCAAAGGCGTGCGCGTCGTGCGGGTCGCCCGGGGCTCCCGCGCGTCCGGCAAGATCCTGAAAGGCGACATCATCGAAGAGGTCGCGTTTGAAACCGTCGCCACGCCGTCCGACTTCGAAAAGGCAATGGACGCTGCCCTGGAAACGGGCGAGCCAGTGACCTTGCTGATCAACCGGGGCGGCAACTACATCATCTACGCCCTGACGGCTTAAGATCAGTCGTCGACGATTTCCGAATCGTCATACCCTTGGAAATACAAGGCCGTGCGCAGGTCTGTGAAAGCGATCGCGCTGTGAGCCGCTGCGGCGACGGCGGGCTTGGCACGGTAGGCCAAGCCTAGTCCCGCAACCTCGATCATCGCCAGATCGTTTGCACCGTCTCCGATGGCCAGCGCAGTGCCTGGCGCACCGTCGCATGCCGCCATCAGTGCGTCCCGTTTGGCGTCACGCCCGAGGATCGGCTCGCCCACATCCCCGGTCAAATGTCCGTCCGCCTCTATCAGGCGGTTGGCCTGATGCGCGTCGAACCCGCACGCCTCCGCCACGCGCTGGGTGAAGAAGGTGAAGCCTCCAGACACGATCAAGGTCTTCGCCCCGTTCGCCGACATGGTCCGGGCCAGTGCCCGCGCGCCCGGATTGAGCCGGATGCGCTCGTCGAAACATTGCTGCAGCACGTCGGTGGACAGACCTTCCAGCAGACCGACCCGTTCGCGCAGCGCGCCGTCGAACCCGATCTCTCCGCGCATGGCGCGCTCCGTAATCGCGGACACGTGGTCCTTCACTCCGGCGAAGTCGGCCAGCTCGTCGATGCATTCCTGTCCGATCAGCGTGCTGTCCATGTCGCAGACCAGCAGCGTTTTCCGCCGATCGGCGGCGGGCTGCACGCAGACATCGGCCTGGATGTGGGCGGCGTCCAGAATGGCGCGGGCATCGGCGCTGTCCGTGGCTTGGCTAGAACCTTCAACGGCACGGCCGGCGGAGAGCGTGCGGGCCTCCAGGAGGCCGAGCGCTCGGATGGCCTGCGCCAATACGTCCCCGTCTTCGTCCGGCAGGACAAGCGTGGTGATCTGGTCTAGGGACGAATCCATGGAAACGCTCGAATTGAGAAGGCCGGTCATTTGTATCGCAGGCCCCACGGCGAGCGGCAAGTCGGACTTCGCCCTTCGCGTGGCACGGGCCGTGGACGGGGAGGTCGTCAACGCGGATGCGCTGCAGGTCTACCGCGATATACGCCTGCTGTCGGCCCGTCCGACCGCCTCGGAGATGGACGGCATACCGCACCATTTGTTCGGGCACGTGGCGGGAACGGAGCTCTACTCGACTGGCCAATGGCTTCGGGACGTCGTTCCGGTGTTGCGTGAGCTCGATACGCGCGGCAAGGCGGCGGTCCTTGTCGGCGGGACGGGGCTGTACTTTCAGGCTTTGTTACAAGGCCTGGCCGACATTCCCGCCGTCGAGCCAGCCGTTCAGTCGGTCGTGGACGGCATGGATGTGGCGGCTCTGCGTGAGGAGGCGGAACGCGCCGACCCGGTCGCGGCGGCCCGCGTGCTGGGCGCCGCCCCGCAAAGGCTGGGCCGCATTGTGGCTGTCCACCGCCAGACTGGCCGCGCCCTGTCGGACTGGCAGGCCGACACGGTTCCGGTCGTGGCGCCGGAAGGCGCGAGACGCGTGGTCATCCTGCCGGATCGGCCCAAACTCTACAGCCGTATCGATGCGCGGTTCGACCGGATGATGGAGGCGGGCGCGCTGGAGGAAGCCGCCGCGGTGCACGAAGGCGACTACCCGGACCGCGCGCCGCTGCTGAAAGCAATCGGCCTGTCCCATCTGCTGGGCCATCTGCGCGGGGAGATGACCTTCGAGCGCGCCGTGGAACTGGCGAAGCGGGACACGCGGAGATTTGCAAAACGGCAGATGACCTGGTTCCGCAACCGTTGCGCGGACTGGACCGTGCTGTCCTCCGATGCAGACCGCGCCGCCTTCCTGCGTACGCTTGCGGAAGACCCGGCGTCATGACGCGCGGCGTGGTCGTGAGTTGTCTGCTCGGCTTGGTCGCAGTGGTGTTGGTCCTGCTGTTCCGGGACCAGGCGTCGGCTGTCGTAGATTTGATGGGCAGCTATTCGGGCACGCCTTGGGCGATAGGCGTGGCGCTGCTCGTCTTCCTCATAGGGTCGGTTCTCTTCGTGCCGCAATGGATGCTCATCGCCGCGTCCGTCGCGGCGTTCGGACTGGTCGAGGGCACGGGCATCGCCTGGCTGGCGACGATGGTGGCGACGACCGTGCACCTTCTGGCGGCGCAGCTTTTACGCCAACCGCTCGCGGCGCGGTTGAGCGGCGCCCGGCTGGAGAAATTGCAGGGCCTTCTCGGCGGGCAGAGCTTTCAGGCCGGATTTCTCGTTCGCCTGGTTCCGACGGGTCCGGCCGTCATCGTCAACGTGGCCGCAGGGATCTTCGGCGTCGGACGTCTCGGTTTCCTGCTCGGCACGGCGATGGGCATCGTGCCCAAAATCCTCATCACGGGGGCGCTCGTGTCCGAGATCGTCTCCTCCGCGCAGGCGCGCCAGGCCTCGGTGGGATTGGCCGTCATCGGTGCGCTGATTCTCCTGTGGATCGTCGCGCGGCGTCTCCTTCGGCGCCGTGGAGCGCGCCAGGGCGCGAAATAGCAGTGGAATCGCAGGGTTGGACGCGCACAGGGCTTGCATTTAGCCCGCGCGATTTCCATTACCGCGACATTAAGAGACAGGGCGAACGGATTCCCTCCGCGCAACGGCAAACCCACGCCACGCACCATTCGCCCCGACGCTGGCACTAACCCGGGCGGAGCCCCAGATGTTCTCATCCCTTATGGACGCATTTTCGTCCGACATCGCAATCGACCTCGGAACGGCGAATACGCTGGTCTACGCCAAGGGACGCGATGTCGTCCTGAACGAACCGTCCGTCGTGTCCTTCTCGGTCCGCAATGGCCGCAAGATCGTCCACGCCGTCGGCAACGATGCGCGCATGATGCTGGGCCGGACGCCTGGCAACATCGAAGCTATCCGCCCGATGAAGGACGGCGTGATCGCCGACTTCGACGTGGCCGAGAAGATGATCAAGCACTTCATCGAGAAGGTGAAGAACGAAGGCGGCTTCATGCGCCGCGCCAAGCCCAAGGTCGTCATCTGCGTGCCCTCCGGCGCGACGGCCGTGGAAGAGCGTGCCATCTACCAGTCCGCGCAACAGGCGGGTGCGCGCAAGGTCTACCTGATCGAAGAGCCCATGGCGGCCGCGCTCGGGGCGGGCCTGCCGATCCACGAACCGGCCGGTTCCATGATCGTCGACATTGGCGGAGGAACGACCGAAGTCGCTGTTCTGTCGCTGGACGGCATCGTCTATTCGCGTTCCGTGCGTGTGGGCGGCGACAAGATGGATGACGCGATCATCCAATATGTCCGCCGCACGACGAACCTGCTGATCGGTGAAATGACCGCCGAGCGGGTGAAGAAGGAAGTCGGCTCCGCCACCATGCCCGCCGACAATGAAGGCATGAGCGTGCTGATCAAAGGCCGCGACCTGATGAACGGCGTCCCGCGCGAGATCCGCGTCAGCGAAGCCATGATCGCCGAAAGCCTGGCCGAACCGGTCGAGCAGATCGTGGAAGCCGTGAAGACGGCCCTCGAAGCCACGCCGCCGGAACTGGCCGCCGACATCGTCGACAAGGGCATCATGCTCACGGGCGGCGGCGCGCTGCTGCGCAATCTCGATATCGAGCTTCGCAACCGGACCGAACTGCCTGTCTTCATCGCCGACGATCCGCTCTCCTGCGTGGTGCGCGGCTCCGGTACGGTCGTCGAAAATCTCAAGAAGTGGAAGAGCGTGCTCAAGACGGATGTCTAGTCACGCGTAAGCAAGGGGCAGTGCGCAAGACGTGGCTCGGAACGGAACCAGAAGTGCCGAAGGCCGCGTCGGGCTGCTCCTGCTGATCGCGCTCAGCGCCGTCCTGCTGCTGACGCAGCGCGACGCCGCGTTGGAGCGCCGGACCACGCCGCTGCTCACCGGTGACATTCAAGCGCCCATCGCCGTCTGGCTCGGAACGCCGTTCCGGGGCCTTGAGAGCGCGGTCTCCGATGTCGAGGAAGGCCGCCGGGCGCTGGAAGAAAACCGCGTTCTGCGCGCCGAACTCACGACCTTGCGCGAAGAGAATGACCGTCTTCGCGCTCACCGCGCCCGTCAAAAGCGGCTTGAATCATTGCTCGCGGTCGACCGGCTCGATGAAATTCCCGACGAGCGCATCGCCGCCCGCGCCGTGTCCGACTCCGCCAGCCCCTTCGTTCGCTCCCTGCTGATCGGGTCGGGCCGCGAGGCAGGTATCCGCGATGGCTATCCCGTTTTGTCCGATGCCGGGCTCGTCGGCCACGTCGTCAGTGCGGGCCGCCGGTCGGCGCGCATCCTGCGTCTCGACGATCTGAACAGCCGCGTCGCCGTGATGAGCGACCGATCCGGCGCGCGTGCGATCCTGCGCGGGTCCAACGAAAGCGCGCCGTCTCTTGCTTTTGTCGCGGACCTCGAAGGCTGGTTGCCGGGCGACCGCATCGTGACCTCCGGCGACGATGGGCGGCTGCCGCGCGGCCTGTCCGTCGGTACGCTTCTCGAGGGCGCCGACATGGAGGTCTCGCTCGATTTTCTCGGCGCACCCGTCGATTGGGTGTTCGTCCTGCCTTATGAAGGCTTGGCCGATCCTGACGATGTCGACCTACCGGAGACCGAGCTCGAAGACGGTGCGGCCGAGATGGTCGTGGCGGACGAAGCCACGGACGGGGAGGCGGGCTGATGGCGAGGCTCGGCGTTGCGCCCGTCATGCACAATGAGCGCCTGTTCCCAGCGGCCGTTGCGCTGTTGCTGACAGGGCTGATCAGCGTTCTCGATATCCGCCTGTTCGGGCAGAGCTGGCCTCTGACCTGGTTGCCTTTCGCCGTCGTGCTCTTGTGGCCTCGGCAGGTAGGTTTGTGGGCGTCGGGACTGCTGTTGCTGATCGGCGGTCTGTGGCTGGACTGGTCGAGCTGGGGCGCGCCGGGGCAGTGGCCTCTGGTCTTTCTGTTGACCTTTCTGATCGTCCGCCCCGATATCCGGCAGGGTCGCGGGCTGGGTCCCGGCATGTCGCGTTTCGCCGCAGGACTGCTTGTCGGTGTTCCGGTTCTCGTTCTCACGGGTTGGATCGTGTATGAGAGCCTGCCCGACTGGGGCACGCTGGGCCGGGGCGTCGCCGTGGCGGTCATCGCCCTGCCGCTGATGATTTTTCTGCGGGACCGCCTGGCCGGACGCATGGGAATGGAGGACGGGACATGAACGACCAGACGTCTTCCAAGAATAAGAAGAACGCGCCCAAGTCCCAGTCCACCATCACGCGCCGCACGGCCATCCTCGGCGCGGGCGGGTTGGGTGTTTTCGGCGTCCTGGCCGGACGGCTCTACCAGCTGCAGATCGAGCAGAGCCAGAACTACCTCGCCCTATCCGAGGACAACCGCTTCAACTACCGCACCATCGTGCCGAGCCGGGGCATTGTGCGAGACCGCTACGGCGAGCCGCTCGCCACCAACACGCTCGACTACCAGATCGAGATGATCGCCGAGCAGGTCGAGGATGTCGACCTGACGCTCTCGCAGCTGTCCGACATCATTTCGCTCAGCGAGGCGGAGATCAAACGCATCAAGCGGGACATCTCCCGCAAGCCGGGCTTCGTTCCCGTGACGGTCCGCGACCACGTCGAATGGGAAGACTTTGCCGCGCTGAACATGCGCGCCCACGCCTTGCCCGGCGTCGTCCCGATGGCAGGCGAGGGCCGCGCCTATCCGGACAATGGCCTGTTCACC
>CAYULR010000070.1:0-10543 GCA_964445685.1 uncultured Algimonas sp. | reverse complement strand
TTGAGAGACTGCTGCCTCACCGGAACTGACGTCTGCGCTATATGCACAGGGCCGAACCCGCACGCGAATTGATGCCGCGCGCTATAACGGCTTCACACGGCTTCGCAAGGCGTAAGTTCAGGAACGGACCCGCGTGCAGCGTGTCAGGCCGCGATCTCTTCGATCATCTCGATGGAACCATTGGCCTTCAGAGCCTTGCGGACATCCGGGTCGATCGCCCACTGCCCCCGCAACCGCCACCGCGCTTCCCGGTCGTCGCCCAATGGGGCGGAGAGCTCGATAATGCCGGCGTGCAGGTGCGGGGTCTCGCGCAGCTTGCAGAGCAGTGTTTCCAGCGCATCGAGCGTATCGACCTGGCTATCGCGCAGACGGATACGCAAGCCCTTGGGCGGAGTGGCCTCGTTTTCGTCGGAACCGCCCGACGAAAGCAACTTCACGGACTGGGCGAAGAAACGGGTGTCACCCCCCTCGCCTTCCACGCGGACTTCGCAGATCACGGCATTGCCGACCGTCATCACGTCCCGCTTGGAAAACAGCAGGTCTTCACGGACAAACAACTCATACTCGCCCGTCGGGTCGGAAAGACCAAGATAGGCAAAGCGTTTGCCGTGCTTGGAGCTGCGCTCCTGGCGGCGGCGGACGATACCCGCAACGCGGAAGTTCTTCTGCCCCTTGGCGACCAAATCTTCGAGCTTGTCGCTCATCACGATGGAATCGGACGTGGACGCCAGATGTTCATCCAGAGGGTGGCCGCCAAAGTAGAAGCCGACCGAACCGAATTCATGCTCCAGCACTTCGATGCTCGTCCAGTCGGGCCGGACGGTCAGGTCCGGGTCCGGCGTGGCCTCTTCAATGCCTCCGAACAGATTGACCTGAGCGGATTCGCGTTCCTGTGCAGCCAAGGCCCCGACTTTCTGCAACATCTCGGCAGACGCCAGCGCAGTCGAACGCGACACGCCCAGACGATCGAAGGCACCAGCGCGCGCCAGGTTCTCGATCGCGCGCTTGTTTATGATGCGCATGTCGACGCGGCGGGCGAAGTCGTAAATGTCGGAGAACGCCCCGCCTATCTCGCGGACGGACACAACGTGCTTCATGGCTTCCAGCCCGACATTCTTCAACGCGCCGAGGGCATAGAGCACCTTGCCGTCCTGAACGTCGAAGTCCGCCATGGAGCGGTTCACGCAGGGCGGCAGCACCTCCACGCCGATACGCTTGGATTCCTGGAAGAAGAAGGCCAGCTTCTCGGCGACGCTGAGATCGAGGCTCATGATCGCGGCCATGAAATGGGCCGGGTGCAAGGCTTTCAGATAAGCCGTCTGGAAGGAGATCAGCGCGTAGGCCGCGGCGTGGGATTTGTTGAAGCCGTAGCCCGCGAACTCGTTGACGAGATCGAAGATGGACGCGGCGTGGTCCCGGTCCGTGCCGCGCGCCACGGCCCCGTCGATGAACTTGTCCTTCTGGCGGTCCATTTCCGCCTGGTCCTTCTTACCCATGGCCCGGCGCAGCAGGTCGGCATCACCGAGCGAGAAGCCGGACAGGATCTTGGCGATCTCCATCACCTGTTCCTGGTAGATGATGATGCCGTAGGTTTCCTTCAGCAGCTCTTCGAGTTGCGGATGCGGATAGGCGATTTCCTGACGGCCGAACTTTCGTTCGATGAAGTCGGGAATGTTGCGCATCGGGCCCGGACGGTAGAGCGAGATGATGGCGGTCAGTTCCTCGATGGAGTCCGGTGCCAGCTTGCGCAACGCATCCCGCATGCCGGAGCTTTCCAGTTGGAACACGCCAGCCGTGTATCCCTGTGCCAGAGGCTCATAGGCTCTCTTCTCCGTCGTACTGACGGTGGCAAGGTCGATGTCTACCCCATCCTTGCGTAGCAGCTTCAGGCAGCGGTCCAGCACGGTCAGCGTCTTGAGGCCCAGGAAGTCGAACTTCACCAAGCCCGCCTTCTCGGCCCATTTCATGGTGAACTGGGTTGCCGGGATTTCGGAGCGCGGGTCCTGATAGAGCGGGACCAGTTCCGTCAGAGGACGGTCCCCGATCACGACACCGGCGGCGTGGGTTGAGGCGTTACGGTAGAGCCCTTCGAGCGACAGCGCCGTATCGAGCAGGTTCTTAACGGTCGGGTCGGAACGCCGGGCGTCCTGGAGCGCAGACTCCATGTTGATGGCTTGCGCGAGCGTGACAGGGTTAGCCGGGTTATTCGGGACCAGTTTGGCCAAACGGTCGACCTGCCCCAGCGGCATCTGCATGACCCTGCCCACATCGCGCACCACGGCGCGCGCCTGCAACGTTCCGAAGGTGATGATCTGCGCGACCTGCCCGTCGCCATATTTGCGTCGGACATAGTCGATCACCTCGCCCCGCCGTTCCTGGCAGAAGTCGATGTCGAAGTCGGGCATGGAGACACGTTCCGGGTTCAGGAAGCGCTCGAACAGAAGGCCGAAGCGCAGCGGATCGAGGTCCGTAATGGTCAGCGCCCAGGCCACGACGGAGCCCGCACCGGAGCCCCGGCCGGGACCGACCGGAATGTCGTGATCCTTCGCCCATTTGATGAAGTCCGAGACGATCAGGAAGTAGCCTGGAAACCCCATCTCCGTAATGATGCCGAGCTCGTAGTCGAGCCGGTCGAAATAGGCTTCGCGCGGTTCCGCCAGTTCGATCTGGCTCAAGCGGGCTTCCAGCCCGTCGCGGGCCTGCTCCGCAAGGATCTCCGCTTCCGACTGCGACCCGTCACCGAAGTGAGGCAGGATCGGGTCCCGCTTGCTCGATTTGACGGCGCAGCGCTGCGCGATGACTAGCGTGTTGCGCAAAGCCTCCGGGAGATCGTCGAACAGGTCGAGCATCTCCTCGGTCGATTTCAGATAGTGCCGCGGCGTCAGCTTCCGGCGGTCCTGCTGCAGCACGTAGGTGCTCTCGCTCATGGCCAGCAACGCATCGTGTGCGTCGTACATCTCCGGTCCTAGGAAGTACGGGTCGTTCGTCGCCACAAGAGGCACACCGTTGGCGTAGGCCATGTCCAGCAGCACGGGTTCGGTCGCGTGCTGCTGCGGCAGGTCGTGCCGCTGGAGTTCGATGTAAAGACGGTCCGGGAACATCGCCTTCAAGCGTGAAAGCCAGCTCTCTGCCTCTTTCATACGGCCTGCGGCGATCAGCTTTTCCAACGCGCCATCGACACCGCCCGTCAGGGCGATCACACCGTCCGTGCGTCCGTCGAGTGCGCTCACCTTGACGTGCGGTTCGTCGACAGCGTCGACGTCGAGGAACGCCTTGGACGACAGCGCCATGAGGTTGCTGTAGCCCGTCTCGTTCTGCGCGAGCAGGACGATGGAGCCGTCCGGGTCGTGGCGGAGCTTTCCGGGTTGGCGCTCCCCTTCGAGGTCCAGCATCAGGGTCACGCCGATGATGGGTTGGATGCCCGATCCGGTCATTACCTCGGAGAATTCAAGGGCGCCGCAAAGGTTGTTCGTGTCGGTCAGCGCGATCGCAGGCTGCTTGTAGCTCGTGAGACGGGAGGCCGTCTCTTTCATCTTCAACGCCCCTTCGAGCATCGAATAGGGCGAGCGCATGCGCAGATGGACGAAATCGCGGACCATTCGTGAACTACCCTCCGAGAACCATCATCCAGACCGACATCATGGTGACGAAGGCCCCGAGAACGATAGCGGCGCCGATATCCTGTGCGAACTGTTTGAGCATGGTTATCCCCTTTAATCCCAGTCTGTTGCCACTTTGTTCTGTTCGTCGTTTGTTCCAGAGTCAACGATGTAGGAATAGTTTCCCTGATTCGCCCTTTGTTCTTGTGGATAAACTCAGCCAGCCTTGCCGCCGAAGGGTCGCGCCTCCAAACGATCCGAATGTCCAGGACGTTCAAACCCCGCACCGCCATCGCGCTGATTGTCGCCAACATGATCGGCACGGGGGTATTCACGTCTCTGGGATTTCAGCTGGTCGACATCGACTCCGGCTTCGCGATCCTGATGCTGTGGGCCACTGGCGGGGTCGCGGCGCTTTGCGGAGCTCTCTGCTATGCCGAGCTGGGAACCTGCCTCCCCCGGTCTGGCGGCGAGTACAACTTCCTCGGCGAGATCTACCACCCGGCGGCCGGGTTCGTGTCCGGGTGGGTTTCGGCCTCCATCGGGTTCGCCGCGCCGATCGCTGCCGTATCAATCGCATTCGCCAAATATTGCGGAGCGATTTTCCCAGACTTGGCCTCGCCTCACATCGAGAAAGCCTTGGCTCTCGCGCTCGTGCTCGGGATGGCTGGCCTCCATTCCGTGTCCCACCGTGTGTCCGGCGGAAGCCAGACAGGCCTGACGCTCGTCAAGGTGATGCTGATCGCGCTCTTCTGCCTGGCCGGGCTCACGTTCATCTCTGACCCGCAACCCGTCAGCTTTGCCCCTTCCGCAGAAGCGTGGGCCCAGATGACGACGCCGGCCTTTGCCGTGTCGCTCATCTATGTGTCCTACGCCTATACGGGGTGGAACGCCGCGACCTACATCACCGGAGAGCTGGAAAGCCCGCAAAGGTCCCTGCCCTTCATCCTGCTGGCCGGGACGCTGACCGTGGCCGTGCTCTACTTGCTGCTCCACATCGTCTTCCTGAGAGCCGCGCCCATCGAGGCGATGCGCGGAGAGGTGGAGATCGGTTACATCGCGGCGCGTGGCATCTTCGGC
This sequence comes from uncultured Algimonas sp., assembly GCA_964445685.1. Lineage (GTDB taxonomy): Bacteria > Pseudomonadota > Alphaproteobacteria > Caulobacterales > Maricaulaceae > Litorimonas. The sequence goes on along the minus strand of CAYULR010000070.1, from coordinate 5,864 downwards.
GAAGGCGGCGGCCGCTTGGCCGGGGGGATGCTGGCGCTGCTCCTGCTGAGCACCGTCTCCGCCATGACGCTCGCCGGACCCCGCGCCCTGCAGGCCATCGGGGAAGACTTCACGGCACTGCGGTGGCTGGGCCGCACGACGAAAGACGGCGTACCCAACGTGGCGATCTGGACCCAGACCGCCATCGCGGCCTTCTTCGTCATGACGCAGACCTTCAAGACCATCATCGTGTTCGCCGGGAGCCTGTTGGCCTTCAACAGCCTGCTGGCCGTGCTTGGCCTGTTCATCCTGCGAAAACGCATGGGCGCGGACAAAAGCGCGTTTCGTGTTCCGCTCTACCCGGTCGTTCCGCTGGTCTATCTGGCAATCACGACCCTGACACTCTTCTACATCGCGCTGACGAGCCCCAGCACTGTGACCGGAGCGGTCATCCTGATAGGCGCAGGATTGGCGTTCTACGGGATCAGTAAGAGGCTGGAGCGGGCTTGAACGGCACGACCATGCCTTCGCGCACGGTCAGCAGACGGTCCATGTAGCTGGCGAGCTGCATGTTGTGCGTGGCGACAAGCGCGGCGACGCCTTCCTGACGGGTAAGGTTGTAGAGCTGCTCGAACACGGTCGAACTGGTCGCCGGGTCGAGGTTCCCGGTCGGTTCATCCGCAAGGAGGACTTGCGGACGGTTCGACAGGGCGCGCGCGATCGCGACGCGCTGTTGCTCGCCGCCGGACATCTGGCTCGGGCGGTGGGTCAGACGCTCCGACAGGCCCATCGCAATGAGCAGACGCCTCGCCTCAGCGATCGAGTCACGCGACGACCGGCCCGCGATCATCTGCGGGATCATCACGTTTTCTTCCGCCGTGAACTCCTTCTGGAGGTGGTGGAACTGGTAGACCATGCCGATGCGGTCGCGCCTGATGGCCGTGCGTTCGTCATCGGGCAGTTTCAGGCACTCCCGGCCGTTGATGAAGACTTCCCCCGCATTGGGCTTTTCGAGCAGCCCTGCCGCATGGAGCAATGTGGATTTGCCCGAACCGGACGGCCCAATCAGGCCCACCATCTCGCCCGGAAAGATGTCGATGTCCGCGCCAGCCAGAACCTTGAGCAGGCCTTCGCCGGACTTGTACGCCCGGTGCAGATTACGAACGGAAAGGACCGGCCTAATCATAACGCAGCGCCTCGACGGGATCGACCTTCGACGCCTGCCAGGCCGGCCAGAACACGGCCAGGGCCGAGATGAGGAAGCCCCACAGCGCAACCGAGGCCACTTCGGACCAGATGATCTTCACCGGGATGCGGTCCGTCAGCTGGTAGACATCTTCGGGGAAGAGCTGCGTGCCCGTAATGCTCTCAATGAAGAGCTGGATCGGATAGAGGTTCAGGCAGAAGAGCACGCCGACGATCAGCCCTACCAACGTACCCAATATCCCCACCGTCGCACCGCTCATTAGGAAAATGCGCAGGATGCCGCCGCGCGTCGTGCCGATCGTACGCAGGATAGCGATGTCGCGCGACTTGTTCTTCACCAACATGATCATGGAGGCGAGCACCGGGAAGGCCGCGATCACGACGACGATCATGAAGATCAGCCGCATGGCGATCTGCTCCACCCGCAAGGCACTGGCAGTGGACTGGTTGCGGTCGCGCCATGTCATCTGCCGGACGGGCTGCCCCGCCTGGTCGAAGATCTGCTGGCGCAGCTCGTTGATCCTGTCGGGGTCTTCGAGCCGGAGCTGGATGTCACCGAGGAGACGACCGCCTTCGAAGAGGAGCGTCGCTTCCTCGATATCCATGTAGATGTAGGTCTGGTTCGTCACGAACAGGCCGACGTCGAAGATCGCCCCGATCGTGTAGGTCTTGCGGACCGGGACCGCGCCGGAGATCGTCTGGCGTGTCCTGGGCGAATAGACGAGCAGCGGATCGCCGACCTGTAGACCGAGCCCCAACGCCATGGCGGAACCGATGGCAATGGCCTGGTCGGACCCCTGCCCTTCGCCCAGCGACCTAAGGTCTCCTTGGACGACACCATCGGCGATGAGTTGGAAGTCCAGCAGGTCCGCTTTCTCGATCCCGATGACCTGCGCGAGGGCGAACTGTCCGTTCGCCTGCACACCCGTGAAATGCTGCGTGAACTGGAACGCATTCTCGACACCCGGGACGGCCTGCATCCGCGACTCAAGATCGTCGATCTGCCCTTGGGTGATGTCGGGCTGGACCGGCTGGACGTAGACATGACCTTCGCTGCCGATCGTCAGCCGGATCATGTCCGACCGGAAACCGTTCATGATCGACATGATGGTGATCATCGCCGCGATGGCCAACATGATACAGGTGAAGCTGATGACGGCGATGAAACCGACGCCGCCCTGGCTCTTCTTCGCGCGCAGGTAACGCATCGCGATCTTGCGCTCCACACCGCCGAAGGGCGCGTTCTGTGTGGTCTCCGTCACGGGGGCGTTAGCCGATGATCTTCTGCAGCGCCGCTTCGGGCGAGAGCTCTTCGCGCTCGCCCGTCTTGCGGTTCTTCACTTCGACCACGCCGTTCTTCAGACCACGTGGGCCGATGATGACCTGCCAGGGCAAGCCGATCAGGTCCATCCGTGAGAATTTGACCCCGCCCCGGTCGGACGTGTCGTCATAGAGCGGATCGAGACCCGCCTCGGCGGCTTTGGCGTAGAAATCCTCGCACGCCGCGTCGGCCGCATCGTCACCGCTGCGCATGTTGACGATGCCAACCCCGAAAGGCGCTACCGAAGCAGGCCAGACAATGCCGTTATCGTCGTGGGACGCCTCGATAATGGCGCCGACAAGGCGCGACACGCCAATACCGTAGCTTCCGCCGTGGATCGTATGGGGCTTGCCGTCCGGACCCATCACCTCGGCCTTCATGGGCTCGGAGTACTTGGTCCCGAAATAGAAGATGTGTCCAACTTCGATCCCGCGCGCGGCCATCTGCTTGTCGTCGGGCAAAGCGTCGAAGGCGGCTTCATCGTGCATCTCGTCGGTTGCGGCATACAGCGCCATGCGCTTGTCGACATGCTCCGACAGGTCGGCGTCGAAATCGACATTGCCGGGCGCGGCCATCTCGACCAGATCGCGGTGCGCGAACACGCCGCTCTCGCCGCTTTCGGCCAGAATGACGAATTCATGGGAAAGGTCGCCGCCGATCGGGCCGGGATCGGCCTTCACCGGGATAGCCTGGATGCCGAGGCGTTGGAACGTGTTCAGATAGGCCACGAACATCTTGTAGTAGGACTTGCGCGCCGTCTCTTCGTCCGTGTCGAAACTGTACGTATCCTTCATCAGGAATTCGCGGCCCCGCATCACGCCGAAGCGCGGGCGGCGTTCGTCGCGGAACTTCCACTGGATGTGGTAGAGCAGCTTCGGCAGGTCCTTATAGGACCGGACATAGGTGCGAAAGATGTCCGTGATCATGTCCTCGTTCGTGGGTCCAAAGAGCATGTCGCGGTCATGCCGGTCCTTTATGCGCAGCATTTCGGGGCCGTAGGCATCGTAACGTCCCGTCTCGCGCCAGAGGTCGGCGGACTGGATCGTCGGCATGAGCATTTCCACCGCGCCAGCCTTGTTCTGCTCTTCGCGGACAATGCCCTCGATCTTCTTCAGGACTTTGAAGCCCAGCGGAAGCCAGCTGTAGATGCCCGCGCTGTTCTGCTTGATCATCCCCGCCCTCAGCATCAGCTGGTGGCTGGCGATCGTCGCATCCGACGGGGTCTCTTTGAGCAGAGGAAGAAAATAGCGTGAGAGTCGCATAAGGGGCGCTTAGCGACGCATATCAGGCCCGGCAAGCAAGGCCTTGCAGACAAAATGGACAGGTTTCTATCCGCGCTCCTGCCGCATCCCGGTCCACTCGCCCAGCCGTTCCCACGTCAACCATCCGCCGGATACGACAAGCCATGTCAGGGCGAAGAAGATCACAGCTAAAAGCGTAGCCCATGCGCAGCGCTTGTACATGCTTGGCACGACGGGAGCGCCCGGCTCCGTCCCATGCTCGATGCTATCGCTCTCCGCCTGCCCCCGGATGCCGATGGGCAGGACGATGAAGAGCGAAAGCCACCAGAGAATCAGGAAAGTCGCAAGTCCGGTGAACCAGTTCATGGTCTGCGCCTAGTGGTGACCCTGCGGCGTTTCCATGAGTTCGATCAGCACACCGCCTGCATCGCCCGGATGCAGGAACACGACCGGTGTGCCGTGCGCGCCGATACGGGGTTCATTCAGAACGCGCATGCCGCGCTTCTCCATCTCCGCTTTCGCGGCGTGAATGTCCTCGACCTCGAAACAGATATGGTGCTGTCCGCCCTTGGGATTGCGTTCCAGGTACTTCGTGATCGGTGAACTATCGCCATAGGGCTCGATCAGCTCGACCTGTCCCGTGGGAAGGTTGACGAAAGCGTATGTCACGCCCTGCGGCGGGAGGTCCTTGGGCTCGGTGATATCCGTCGCGCCCAGAACGTGGCGGTAGAAGTCGATCGCCTTGCGGATATCCGGCACGGCGACGCCGACGTGATTGAGGGGTCCGATCATTTGTTGGCCTTCCGAACGACGTGTGCGTGGATTTCGACGATTGAGCGCTTGCCCGTCTTATCACGGACGACGCGTTTGACCCGCCCGCGGATCTTGTCCTCAATGGAGTCTTCGTCCGTGCGCCCGCGCTTGCCGAGCTCGCCATAGGCCTCTTCGGCCGCGTCGCTGACGGCGTCGAGAAGATCGTCCATGACCTCTCCGTCGCGACCTTCCGGGAAGCCGGAAATGCGCGGCTCGGGGCCGCTGACGATGCGGCCCTTGTCGCTGACCACGAGGCTGACCCCGACATGGCCTGCAAAGGCCATCTTCTTGCGAAGGCGCAGACCGTCATCGGTCGAAGACACGATAGAGCCGCCATCCTCGTAGAGACGGCCGGACGGAACGATATCGACCACGTCCGGGCCTGCGGGGGCGAGCCGGATCATCTCTCCGTTGCGGCCGGGAATGGATGTCTTGGCCCCGACGATCTTGGCGAAACGCGCATGTTCCAGCAGGTGGCGGCGCTCGCCGTGGACCGGAATGGCGATCTCGGGACGCACCCACTCATACATGCGTTTCAGCTCGTCCCGGTTGGGGTGGCCAGACACGTGGATAGGCCGGTCTTTCTCCGTGATAATCTCGACACCGTCATCGGCGAGCGAGTTTTGCAGGGCAAAGATGCCGCGCTCGTTCCCGGGGATGATCTTGGAGCTGAAGATGACAAGGTCGCCCTTGCGGAATTTCACGCTGCGGTGGCTGCCCTCGGCGATGCGGGACAGTGCCGCGCGCGGCTCGCCCTGACTGCCCGTGCAGAGGTAGAGCACATGGCCCGCCGGCATGGCGGCGGCTTCGTCCTCGGACAGAAGGTGGCCCACATCAGACAGCATGCCGACCGCCTTGGCCGCCGCCGTCATACGCTTCATGGACCGTCCGATCAGGCAGACGGACCGGTTGTTCTCCTTGGCCGCATACATGACGGATTGCAAGCGGGCGACGTTGGACGCGAAGGTTGCAACGGCGATGGCCTTGCCGTCATGTTCGCCGATCAGCTTGGTCAGCTCCTCGCGGACCCCCTCTTCCGAGCCGCTTTCGCCGGGCGAGAACACGTTTGTACTGTCGCAGATCATGGCGAGCACGCCGTCATCTCCGAGCTGCTTCAGCGCCTCTTCGTCCACGCCGTCTCCGATCTGCGGATTGGGATCGATCTTCCAGTCGCCCGTATGCAGCACCGTGCCGAACTCGGTCCGGATGGCGAGCGCATTGGGTTCGGGAATCGAGTGTGTCAGCGTGATGAGGTCGAAGTGGAACGGGCCGAGATCGAAGCTCGCCTGCAGCGGGATCTCGAT
>CAYULR010000069.1:0-10659 GCA_964445685.1 uncultured Algimonas sp. | reverse complement strand
GTCTTCCTGGAATGAACGATCACGCGGCAGCGCGGCCATGAGCGCGCGCTGCCCGGCCTGCGGACGCGGTGCGCTCTTCGACGGCGTGCTGCGTTTCCGTCCGTCCTGCGATGTCTGCGGCGCAGACTTTGCGGGGGCGGAAGATACGGGCGACGGCCCGGCCGTCTTCGTCATCTTTCTCGTCGGCATCTTCATCGTCCCGATCCCGGTCATCCTCAGCGTTGCCAAAGGCTGGCCCGCCTGGCTGTCGCTGGGCATCTTCATCCCCGTCATCATTCTCGTCTCGGTCTGGCTGCTCCGCCGCCTGCGGGCCTCGCTCTTCACGCAGCAATGGCGCAAGGCCGCGCGCGAGGGGCGGTACCGGGCGCGCCCAGTGCAGGCCAGAAAACAGGGTCGGACCTAGATGCGCCTCGGCCCCTACGACTTCAAACCCATACCCGGGCTCACCCTCGCCGTGGCCATCTGCCTGCCGATCCTGATCGGACTGGGGGCGTGGCAATATTCGCGCTGGCAATGGAAGCTCGGCGTCCTCGACGAGATCGACGCCGCCGTCACGGCGGAGCCTCTGCCCGGCCTGCAAGCGTTGAACGCGCTTCCGGCAGGGGCTCCCATCGATTTCCGCCGCATACAGCTCGACCAGGGCGTCGCGACCGGTCCGGCCTGGCATCTCTACGACCCGCTGGGCAGCATACGCTGGCGGCCATTCCGCCGAGTGGAAAGCGGCGGGCAGGACGCGCTGGTCGCTTTCCGCACGATTGAGGACCGCGACAAGGACGGAGCCGTGCTGCCGTCCGTCGAGGGGCCGCGCGCGGGCTATGTCCGGCGCATTCGACCCCGGACGGGCTTTGCCGCGCTGATGGGGGCCGATCATAATCCCGCCCTCAACCGCTGGTTCGCCGTGAACCCGGACGGGGCGTGGATGGAAGAGGCGTCCGTCTACATCGAACTCGACCCGCAGGAGACGGATGCGGACGCGCTGCCCGTGCGCCGTCCCGACATCGCCAACAACCATGTCAGCTACATGCTCACCTGGTGGTCCTTCGCTCTCATCCTGCTGGTGATCTACGCCATCCTGCACAGACGTGCGGGGCGGCTGAACCGGGTGGACCGGGCGTGAAGGTCGGCCGCTCTTCACTGTCCGGATCCTCGCAGCGCGTGACGACCGCGACGGAAGTCCGCCTGTCGGGTCCCGGTGCGATGGGCCTCGTGCTGCGCCATCCCAGCTGGGCGGACTTCGACAGCTGGGCGGATGTGCGCCGCCGGGATGCGGACTATCTGCAACCGTGGGAGCCGGACTGGATGGATGGCCATCTGGGCCGGGTGAGCTACCGCACACGCCTGTCGCGCTTCAAGAAGCTGGTGGCCTCGGACCGGGCCTATCCGTTCCATCTCGTGCATGAAAGTTCGGGCAAGATCATCGGTGCGGCCAACCTGACCCATGTCGAGCGCGGCGCGGCGCAATCCGCGAAGATCGGCTACTGGATCGCGCGCTCGCACGCCAATCGCGGCCATGCACGCGCGGCCGTGCGCGCCCTGACGGGCTTTGCGTTCGACGTGCTGGACCTGCACCGCATTGAAGCCGCCGTGCAGCCCGACAACGCCCCGTCCATCCGCGTGCTGGAAACGAACGGTTTCCTGCGCGAAGGCACGGCGCGGGGTCTGTTGCGGATCAACGGCGCGTGGGCCGACCACGACATCTATGCCCGCCTCAGAACGGACTGAGAATTGAGGACCAGGGACCAGAGTAGGGCGTTCGCGCGCTAGAACGTGCTGGTCAGCACCAGCGAGAGGCGGCGTCCCCGGTCCCGCCTGAATTCCTCCACCCGCGTCAGCGCCCCGAGCCTGCGGTCCGGCGTGAAGAAACGCTCGCGCCGCTGCACCACGCTATTGTCGAGCAGGTTGGTCGCGATGACCTCCAACTGCATGCCGAACACGTCCTTGTGCAGGAATGCCGCCGAGAGGAAGGGCTTGTCGACCTCCACGATGCGGATGTCGTCCAGACGGAAGAAGGGGCTGTTGCGGTCGTCGCGCAGGCGCACGGAGAGCGCATAGTCCGTCTGCGGGATGTCGTAGCGGGCGAAGAGGTTGTAGCCCCATTCGAGGTTGTTGTTGATCTGGCGCGTCACGCCCGTGAGCGGGTCGTCGATTTCGCTGTCGGCGATCTCGGCAGTCGCTTCGACGCGCAGGCCCGGAACGCCCAGCGTATCGAACAGCAGCGTCGCATTGCCTTCCAACCCGTAGCGGCGCGCGCTCTCCAGATTGCCAGGCCCCTCGATCCCGCCGGGCAGGAGCACGCGGTCGATCGGATCGTCGATCAGCTCCAGATAGGGGCGCAGCCGACCGGACAGCAGCGTGTCGTCCGTGCGTTCGAATTCCAGCGACAGGTCCCAGCTCTGCGACGGACGGATATCGTCATTGCCGCCCGTGACCAGATTGTCCGTGAGGTTGCGGCCCGACACGAACGTGCCGAAGTCCAGCTGCCCCACGCGCCGTTCCGCCCGCGCGCGCACGGAATAGGTGTCGGAGACGGTGTAGCTGGTCGCGATGAAACCTTTGGGCCGCAAGAAGGTGCGGGCATCGCTGACCGGGTCGACGACCTGCAGACGCGACCACTCCACCCCGGCGGAAAGCTGCACGGACAGATCCGGCGCGGCCTGCCAGCTGTCGGTCAGGCGCGCATCGTAGCGGTCTTCCTCGACGCGCACGGCGTCGGTCGTGGCCGGGATGAAATTGTTCTCGAACGTGGTCTCGGATTCCAGGAAGTTGAACGCATATTCGGCGGAGAGCTGCAGGTCGTGCGCGTCCCCGGCGGGAAAGGCGTATTCGGCGCGGGCGATCGCTTCGCCGCCCCGGAAGTCCTCGGCGAAAATGGTGCGGACCCCGTCCTGGCCGTCGAAGAAGTTGACGAACACGCTGCGCTCGTCGCCGTCCTCGACAGACGTCAGGCCGATCAGTTTCAACCGCCCGTCCAGCGCGCCCAGCTTCAGGGGGAGGGAGTAGTCGCCGCCCAGCTCCAGCTGCACTTCGTTCTCGCCGTTCCCGCCGATGCTCTGCCCGGAGTTGCGCGACGCATCGAGCGCCACGAATGTCTCGCGGATCTGGCTGTTGTCATTGTCCTTTTCGATGGAGACGTTCAGGTTCGCCACGTGCCCAGCGGACGGGCCGCTGCTGGGCGTCCAGGTCAGGTTCAGATTGGCGCTGGGGCTCAACCGGTCGAAGCGGATGTCCTCGGTGCGCTCCTCGATCTGGTTGCCGGCGCCGTCGAAGAACTGCTCGGTGGAATCCTCGCTCAGGCGGAACTGGCCGGATTCGAGCGCGAGCGTGAAGTTCACGTCGCCGCGCGTCCCGCTCAGCGTGACTTCGCCTTCCAGCAATTGCGGTTGCGTGCCTTCTTCGAAACGTGCCGCATATCTCCACTGGCCGGACAGGTCGACGGCGCGGGCGACGATGTCGACGACCTGGCCGGACAGTCCCGGAATGTCGAGCGCGTCGCCGTCCAGAACGTCGATGCGTTTCACCGTGTCGGCGGAAATGCGCGAAAGGATGTCGCGCGCGCCCTGGCTCTTGGTCGACGGGCGGCGTCCATTGATCAGGAAGTTGGTCTCCGCCTCGCCGAAACCGCGACCGCCATCCCCGCCGCGCAGAGTGAAGCCGGGAATGCGGTCGACCATGTCGAGCGCCGTGACGGGCTGGAACTGTTCGAAGAAGGCGGGGGGATAGCTTTCCAGCCGGGCTTCGGCCTCTGGGGCATCGGCGGCGGCCGCGACGACCTCCTGCGCCTGGGCCGGGGCGCACAGCAATCCCAGCAACGCCAAAGGCGCGCACAGCCTCTCGGCAATGGTCGTTCGTCCCCGACGGATCACGTCATTCCCCCGCGTAAAGCCCATGCCTAGCAGGGCCGACCTTCCCACGGTCTTAATGAATGCGAATGCAACTATTGTAACTCAATAGCATCATCCGGAGCGGCCCTTAGCAGGGCTGCAAAGGAGGTCCAGCCGGATACGACATGACATAGGTCAATATTTTGTAATGTTCGTCATTTGTGGCCGTCAGGCCAGGGATTCGACGGAGAGATCGCGCAAAACCAAGGGCTTGCGCTCCAGCGGATTGGCGATCCGGTCCTCCAGTGTCTCGAAAGCGGCCCCGATCGTGTCGGCGCGCAATATGTCCTTGGCCATCTGTTCGCCCGCGAACCCGTCGGAGATCAGCGCCTCGAACACCGCGATCAGGCCGTCCCAATATCCGGTGTCGGACAGGAACAGGATCGGCTTTTCGTGCAGGTTCAGTCCTTGCCACGACAGGACCTCCACGGCTTCCTCGACCGTGCCGATCCCGCCGGGCAGCACGATGAAGGCGTCGGACTCCGCATACATGCGCATCTTGCGCTCGTGCATGTCGGCGACGATCTCGTGCTGGATGACGGGCAGCAGGCCTTCCGCATCGCGCAGCGCTTCGGGAATGATGCCCAGCACCGGCGCGCCCGCCCTATGCGCGGCGCCCGCCACGGCCCCCATCAGGCCCAGCCCGCCCCCGCCATAGACGAGCCGCAGGCCGCGCGCGGCGATGGCTTCGCCCGTCGCGCGGGCCAGGGCGATGTGGCGCGGGTCCTTGCCTGGCGACGACCCGCAGAAGACGGCAACGCTGCGCAGGGCTTCGGGGCGTCCGGTCAGGTCGGTCATGGCTGTGTTCTCCACTGTGCATCGGGGCGCGGGCGCGGCATGTCGCCTCTTGAGTCGGCTTTGTCCCTAGCGGATGGAACGACCGAACCAAGCGCAAAAGCGCGGCAGCTCTTTGGAAATGGATATCCGCAGGATGAGACGCGCAAGGGTGGCAGGCATGATCGGCGGCGGACTCGGGCTCGCCTTGCTGCTCTATGCCGGGGTGAGCCTCAGCGACCGGACGATCGCATCGGAGACTTCGGGCGGGACGGGCCTCGCCGACGGCGATCCGGTGGCCGCGTCCCTGACACCCGTCACCTTCACCCAAGTGTCCGAAACGCAGGAAGACGGCCGGGCCGTGCTGCGCCTGTCGGGCATTGCTGAGCCGTCCTCCACGGTCGTGCTGCTGAACCGGGGCGAGACAGCCCGGCAGGTCCGCGTGACCCCGCAAGGCGTCTGGACCGCCGTCATCGACGTGGCGGGGCCGGGCATGGCGGTGGAAGCGGTCCTGTATGACGGGCCGGGTCCGGAAGACACGGCGTCCGGCGTGACGAGCATTCGCGGGATCGAGACCCTGTTCCGGCTCGAAGCGCCGTCCGCCCCGGACACGACTGGCAGTCCCGCGCCCGCGCTGCTGATGATCAGCACGCCTGGATCGCCGACGCGTGTGGTCCAGAGCCCGTTCGGCGGCCTGCCCAGCGCGGGGCCGCTGTCGATCGCCGCCATCGACTATGATGATACGGGCGGGGTCATCGTGTCGGGACGGTCTTCGGTTGCGGGGCGGGTGCGCCTCTATGTGTCCAACGCCGCGATCGGCGAGACCGGCGTCGGCGCAGACGGGCAGTGGAGCTACATTGCCGGGTCTGTCATGCCGCTGGGCGAGTACGATGTGCGTGCGGAACTGCTGTCGGCCAATGGCGCGCCCGTGGTCAGCGTTCCGTTCGAACGCCTGCCCGCCCTGCCGGATAGCGGGTCCGACGACGGGACCCTGTCCGTCGTGATCAAACCTTTCCGCTGGCAAGTCCGCCGCTCGCTCGTCGGTGGCGGCATGCAGAGCACGGTGATCTTCGCACCTGAATAGCGGCCTATTCCGCCGGGGCGGGAACGGCCTCGCGCGGGGCAGGGCGACCCTTGCCGCGCCAGCGCCGGATGCGCTGTTTCCACACATAGGGCGCGGCCAGCAGGACCGGCGTCAGCAGCAGCGTCAGCACGGTCGCGAAACCCAGCCCGCACACCAGCGCGTAGGAGAGCGGCTTCCAGATGTCGGACGTGCCGGAACCGCGCGGGTCGAACTGCCCGGTCGTGACGTCGGCGTCGAAGCCGATCACCAGCGGCATCAGGCCGACAATGGTCGTGACCGTCGTCAGCACGACGGGCCGCAATCTCTGTGCGGATGTGCGGATGGCCGCGTCGACGGGATCGGACCCGCGCTCCAGCAGGCGCTGGTAGGTGTCGATCAGCACGATGTTGTTGTTCACCACGATCCCCATCAGGGCGATGACGCCCGTCATGGTCAGCACCATCGACACGTAAGGATAGAAGATCAGGCCGAGCAGCACGCCGAAGACCGAGAGCACTACGGCGGAGAGTGTCAGAACGACATGGTAGAAGCTGTTGAACTGCAAAAGCAGGATCACGCTCATCATGAACAGGATCGCGGCCAGCGCCGCCATGCCGAAGGCGGCGGCCTCCGCATTCTCTTCCTGCTGGCCGAGGAAGCGCCAGTCCACTTCGTCCGGCAGGGCCGCTTCGTTCGACAGCCATTCGCGCAGTTCCTCGACCTGGGCGTTGGGCGCGAAGCCTTCCGCCGTGTTGGCCTTCACTTCGAAGACGGCCGCTTGGTTGCGGCGGGTGATGCTGTCCTCGCGCGGCTGGGCGGTGCGTTCCACCACGGCGGAGAGCGGGACGGAGCCGCCCGGCGTCTGGATGCGCAATTCGTCCAGCGCGCGGATGCCCTGATACTCGTCCGGGAAGACGATCCGGATGTCCACTTCCTCGTCCGTGTCGAGCGGACGGTAGAACCCGACCAGCGCGCCTTCTGTGACGAACTGGACGGTCTGGCCGATGCGGTTGATGTCGAGGCCCAGCCGTCCCGCTTCTTCGCGGTTGACGGTCAGCTCCCACTCCACGCCAGGCAGGGGCAGGGTGCTCTCTATGTCGATGACGCCGTCCATGCCGTTCAGGAAGCTTTCCGCCAGCGCGGTGGCTTCGGCCACGCGGGTGCGGTCGCGGCCCGTGAATTCGATGCCGATATCCTTGCCGATGGGCGGGCCGTTTCCGGCCGCCGTCACTTCGGGAATCACGCCCGGCATGTCGGCGACGGCGACGCGGATGTCCTCCAGGATGGTCAGCACGCCGCGGCGCTCCGCAAAGTCCTCCAGTTGGAAGAAGACGCGCACGACCGCGTCGTTGGGCGTGTCGGCCAGGCCGTCGCCCTGTCCGCCGCTGCCGCCCGCGCCCGCGCCGGACACAGCGTAGACGCCTTCGATGCCTTCGATGCGCGCCTCCGCGATGCGGCGCTCCACTTCCAGCGCAAGCTCGCGCTTGGCTTCTGGGGTGGAATTGCCGCGCGCGCGGATGAAGACGTAGAGCTGGTCGGACGGCGTCTGGGTGAAGAATTCCACCGGCTTGGGCGGCGGGCCCGACATGGCGGAGCCGAACGCGCCCACGATGACGGCGCACAGAACGATGACGCTGCCCAGCACGAGCAGCGGGAAGCGGATGAGGCGCTTGACGAGACGCACATACATGCCCGTCGGTCCGGTCAGCTTTGTCGGGTCACCCCCTTCGCCGGCCAGGGCGAGCGCCTGTTCGGACACGCCGCGATCCGTCTTTCGGGTATAGCGTTCGCGCAGGTCGCCTACCACTGCGCCGATGGTCGGCAGGAAGATGAGCGCCATCAGCACCGACGCGCTGAGCACGTAGATCATGGTCAGCGGGAAGTAGGCCATGAACTTGCCCGTGATCGTTTCCCAGAACAGCAGGGGCAGGAAGGCGGCGAGGGTCGTCGCGGTGGAGCTGATGATGGGCCAGAACATGCGCTCGCCCGCCATCTGGTAGGCCTCCTTGGCCTTCAGGCCTTCGGCGAGCTTCCGGTCGGCATATTCGATGATGACGATGGCACTGTCGACCAGCACGCCCACGCTGAGGATCAGGCCGAACAGGATCATCATGTTGATGGTCTCGCCCTGCACCCACATGATGAACAGCGCGATCAGGAAGCTGCCCGGAATGGCGAAGCCCACGAACAGCGCGGAGCGCAAGCCCAGCGCGACGAGGCAGACGATGAAGACGAGCAGGATGGCGTTGACGATGGAGCTCGACAGGGAACGCACCATTTCGAGGATGTAGCGCGACTTGTCCTGGCTGTATTCGACCTGGATCGTATCGGGCCAGGCTTCGCTGCCTTGGTACTCTTCGACGACCTCCCTCACGGCGGCGATGGTGTCGAGGATGTTCTCCCCGTTGCGCTTGGTGATCTCCAGCCCGACGGAGTTGTTGCTGTTGTAGCGCGCATAGGACTGCGCGTCCGTGTAGGTGCGGCGCACGACCGCGATGTCGGACATGCGCACGACTGCGCCGCTGGCGTCCGACCGCACGACCAGGCGCGCCAGATCGTCGGCGTCCTCGATCAGGCCGGGCAGGTTGACGTTGAACTGGCCATTGTCCGTCTCCAGCGACCCTGCCGTGATCAGCGTGTTGTTGCGCGCGACTGTCAACGCCAGCTCGTCATAGGTGATGCCCGCGCTCTCCAGCAGGGTCGGATCGACCACGGCTTCCAGCACGTCGGTGCGTTCGCCGGAAATGTCGGCCGACAGCACGGAGGGGATGCCTTCCACGCGCTGTTGCAGCTCTCTTGCGGTGTTCTGCAACGTGCGTTCCGGCACGTCGCCGAACAGGTTGACGACGAAGATGGGGAAGGTGGAGGTGCTGACCTCCTCGACGACGGGTTCCTGGGCTTCCAGCGGGAACTCGGCGCGGGCGCGGTCCACCGCTTCCTGCACGTCGAGCACGGCCTGGTCCTGGTCGAAGGAAGGCGTGAATTCCAACACGACATAGGCGACATTGTTGGCCGCGACGGCGTCCATCTGCTTCAGCCCGTCGATGGATTTCAGTTCCGTCTCCATGGGGCGGACCAGCAGGCGTTCGGCGTCTTCGGGCGACACGCCCGGCAGGACGACGCGCACGTTCACGAAGGGCACGGGAATGTCGGGTTCGGCATCCAGCGGCAGGCTGTTGATGGCTACGATCCCGCCCACCACGATGAACAGCATTACGCCCAGCGTCACCCGCCAGGCGCGTATGGCGAAGCCGACGATGTTTTCCACTAGTCGAGCTCTGTCGGGCGGGCCAGGTCGGCGACGGCCGCCCCGTTGCGCGCCGAGCCTTCGGCGACCGGATCGACCTGCGCGCCGACGGAGACGTAGTCCTGTCCCTCGACGATGATGCGCGTGCGTTCCGGCAGGCCCGTCACCCACAGCCCGCCCGGTGTTTCGTCCACCTGGCGGATCGCGGCGAAGCGCACCGTGTTGCTTCCGTCCACGTAGCGCACGCCCGTCACGCCTTCATCGTCCAGCGTCAGGATGCCCGACGGGACCAGAACGGCCTCCGTCTGGCCGGTCGTGAGGCTCAGCGTGGCGGACACGCCGGCTTTCAGCGCGTAGTCCGGATTGGGCAGGGTGGTTTCCATTTCAAACGTGCGCGTCGCTGGGTTGGCGACCGATTCCAGGAAGGACACGGTCCCCATCACGCTCTGTCCCGTCGCGAGCTGGACTTCGACGTCCTGGCCCAGTTCCACATTGCCGACCTGCGTTTCGGTCAGCTCGGCTTCGACCTTCAGCGGGTCGAGCTCGACAATGGCGGCGCAGGGCTGGCCCGGGGCGAGATAGTCGCCCACTTCGGCCATGCGTTGTTCGTAGATGCCCGCGAAGGGCGCGCGCAGTACGACATTGTTGCGTTCGATCTGCGCGGATTTCAGCTGCGCGCGGGCGGCGTCCACGGCGGCGCGGTCGCCAGGTAGGGAGGTCGGCGCGCGGAAGCCCCGGTCGACCAGCGCTTGCGTGGCGGACAGGTCGGCCTCGGCCTTTGCAA
The DNA here is from genome assembly GCA_964445685.1 of uncultured Algimonas sp. Taxonomy (GTDB): domain Bacteria; phylum Pseudomonadota; class Alphaproteobacteria; order Caulobacterales; family Maricaulaceae; genus Litorimonas. Next base: position 910 of record CAYULR010000069.1, on the reverse strand, counting down.
GCTGCGCGCGGGCCTGTTCCACCATGGCCTGGCGGGCGTCGGTTTCCTGGCGGCAGATCACGTCGCCGCGGGCGACGCGCGCGCCTTCGCGGATGGGCGTGGCGGCCAGCGGGCCGGGCGTCTTGGCCTTGACCTCGACGCGGCGGCCGGGCTGCGTGCGGCCATACTGGCTCAAGCGGATGGGGTGCGTCTCCGACCGGACGGACCGCACGACGACCGTGGGCAGGGCAGGCGCTTCGGACGCGGCGGCGTCGCGCGCCTTCACGTCTTCGTAGATGTCGCGGTCATTGCCGGCGGAACCCACGGCGAACCAGACGCCTACGGCGATGACGGCCACACCGGCCAGAAGATAGGACGGATTCAGTTTCATAACGGTCTTCTTACGTCCGGCAGACTTTCCGGACGCTTAAACAATGGCTGCAATGCCACCCAGTTTAATCATTCATGATTGAATGGATTGGGCGATACAATGACGATTTGTGCAAGGCCCGGTGTCAATATCGCATACATAAAGCGAAACGGGGCGTTTCATCCCCCTTGCGACCTAAAACAGGGTTGCGAAGCCGTTTTCGTCTCGTCAGGTTGCGCCCAAGCAAACACCCGCACAAAAGGCGGGCATAATCAGGGGCCTGCCTCTCTTCGCTGGCCGTGGGATATTCAACGATGAGCTCTATTCTCGACCAACTGGACGAACGCCGCGACAATGCCCGCCAGGGCGGCGGGCAAAAGCGCATCGACAGCCAGCACGCCAAGGGCAAGCTGACCGCGCGCGAACGGCTCTCGCTGCTGCTGGATCCAGGCAGTTTCGAAGAATTCGACATGTTCGTCACCCACCGCTCCACCGACTTCGGCATGGACAAGACCAAAATGCCCGGCGACGGCGTGGTCACGGGCTGGGGCACGATCAATG
>CAYULR010000068.1:0-10676 GCA_964445685.1 uncultured Algimonas sp. | reverse complement strand
CCCGCGGGGCCCCCCCCCCCCGGGGCCGGGGGGAGGGATAAGAGATGTATCTCCTTTTCCTACTCCGCCTCCCCGTCATCGAAGATGGCCTCGATGGGCTCTCCGAACAGGCGGGCGATCCTGAAGGCGAGCGGCAGGGACGGGTCGTAGCGGCCCGTCTCGATCGCGTTGACGCTCTGGCGCGAGATGTTGAGCTGCTCGCCTAGCGAGGCCTGGCTCCAGCCACGGTCGGCACGGAGCTCCTTTAGGCGGTTATGCATGGTCGCGGCCTTTGCGCATGGATTTCCACCCGAAGCCGCACCCGCTGAAGAGGCCGAACATCGCCATGCCGATCGGGAACACGAAGAAGACGGGCAGCTTGGGCAAGTCCTCCAGGAACAGTTCCGCGAGCCCCCACACACCGCAAACGGCGAGTGTGCCGAAGAAGGCCGTCGTGAAGGACTGCATCATGAAGAAGCGCCCGACTTCGTCCACATCCGTGAAGTAGCGCCACATGGAGTAGAGCATCAGCAGAAGCGCCGCCCCCGGGCCCAGGGCCGCGATCAACGCCAACGGCGTGACCGGATCGCCATTGTCGATCAGGAAGGAGGCTCCGGTGACGGCCCCTACATAGGCGAGGCCTGCGCCGATCATGCGGCTGCGGTACTTCCGGTTGACCTGCTTGGGGGTCATTTCATTCTTTGTGGTCATGGGGGTTTCCTAGCGTGTGAGAGCGGACGCCAGGGCGGAGGCAAAGGCCTCCGGCTGGTCGTCCATGATGAAGTGAAAGCTGTTGTCGATGCGGGTGAGCCGCGCGTCCGGCAGACCGGCGTAGGCCGTCTCGTAGAGGCCATCCAACGCCTCCGCCGGGACGCCCATGCGGTCGTCATGGGCGTAGATCACGGTGACGGGCACGGAGATCCGTCCCAGATCGGGCCGCAGGTCGGTCGTCATCAGCTCGTACAGCGCATCCATGGCAACGTCGCGGTCCGAGGCCCGGGCGTCCGCCGCGATGCGGGCCTGCGCGTCGGGCCGGTTTGACAGGATGGAGGCGGTCTGCGCCTGCGCGCCGTCATAGATGTCCTTGGGCATGTTCCGCATCCGCGCGGTCATGGCCACGGCCTGCGGGGCGGCACTCTCCGCCGTGGCGCTGGGGTCGAAGATCAACGGGTAGAAGGGCAGGCTGTCGACGCTCACCACGCGGCCGACACGCTCTGGATGATCGCGGGCGACGTGCAGCGCGGTGAACCCGCCCATGGAATGGCCGACCAAGGTCGGAGCATCCAGCCCTTGCCCCTCTATGTAGGCGGCCAGATCCTCGGCCAGTCCGGACAGGAGCGCGTCGCGCGTCTCCGCATTGGCGGGTGCGCCGCCGAACCCGTCCACCTGCACGACATGCAGGGTGTGCGTGTCTTCCAACATCTCGACCGTCGCGTCCCAAACGGACGCCGAACTGGCGAGCCCCGGCACGAGCACGACGTCCGGGCCTGCCCCGGTCCGGCGCACGGACAGCCAGCCCTGGCGGACCGTCTGCGTCGTTGCAGCGGCGTCCTCCACGGACGCGTTTCCGGGCGCGGCGGTGGGCGCGTCCAAAGCCACGTCCCCGGCCATATCCTCGGCGGGCGGCGCATCTGCGCTGCAAGCGGCGATCAGGGCCGAAAGCGATGTCACTGCAAGATGTCTGGCCTTCATGGCACCCTCCCTTTTGTCAATGACGCTTGACTAGACAAGTACGCTTTACATGTCAAGCACCCTTTCCAAACTGGCGTTACGCCGCCGCGCGGGCTACGATCGTCCCATGACGCAACTGACCCCGGACCAGATCGACCAGGCGGAAGCCGCCGGGATCATTCCACCCAAGCAGGCGCGGGAGATGCGGGCGGGCCTGGCTGCACTGGAGCCTGAAGCTGTCAAAACCACCGACGCCGTCATCGGCGACGAGGACGAACTTCGTTTCCTGCGGTCCTTCGGCGATGTGTTCGTGGGCATCGGGCTGGTTCTGCTAGGCTTGGGCGCGGCCGCCTTCACGCAGTTCGCGGGCGGCGGGACGCTGTTTCTCGGCGCGGCAGCGGGAGCCTGGGCGCTGGCGGAATATTTCGGGCGGCGCAAGCGGGCGCATTTTCCCACGCTGATCACGGCGCTGGCCTTTCTGCTCTTCGTTCAGACGGGACTAAGCGCCCTCGCGGCGCTGGGACCCATCACGGCGAGCCTGATCACGGTGGCGGCAATGGCACTCTTCTACTGGCGCGTCCGCCTGCCCTTCTGCATCGCGCTGATCGCGCTCAGCCTGCTTTTCCTGCTGTTCGCGGTGTTGAACGAGACCGCGCCCGCCTTCCTGCGGGGCAACTTCACGGCCGTCATGATCCTGGCGGGGGTCTGCGTCTTCGCGGTGGCCCTGCTCTATGACCGGCAGGACGTGCAGCGGCGCACGCGCTTCGCGGACAATGCGTTCTGGCTGCACCTGCTCGCCGCGCCGCTCATCATTCACGGGTTGGTCGGATCTGCGGTGGCGAACAAGACGGAGCTTCTGTTCGACATCGTCCCGACCTTCGCCTTCACGGAAACGGACGCGCTCACCGTGCTCATCGCGCTGGGCGTGGTCACGGTGGTGGGCCTCGCCATCAACCGCCGGGCGCTCATCGTCTCCAGCCTGTTCTACGCCGCCGCCGCCATCGCCTTCCTCGTGCGCGGCACGGGCCTCGAGCTCGGCCAGGTGCTCAGCCTCACGCTCGTGCTGCTGGGCCTCAGCATCGTGGTCCTGGGCGTGGCGTGGCATCCGCTGCGCAACCAGCTCGTGCGCGTCCTTCCCGGATGGCGCGTCTTCCCGCCGCCCTACGAGCCTCACTATGAGCCTGCCAACGGTTGAAGACGCGGCCATAATTCCCACATTCCGGCCATGACCGATTCAAAAGCCGCCGCCTCCGCTTTCACCCCGCGCGAGATCGTCTCCGAACTCGACCGCCACATCGTCGCGCAGGCCGACGCCAAGCGCGCCGTCGCCATCGCGCTGCGCAACCGCTGGCGGCGCAAGCAGCTGGACGCGGACCTGCGCGCCGAGGTCACGCCCAAGAACATATTGATGATCGGCCCGACAGGCGTCGGTAAAACCGAGATCAGCCGCCGCCTGGCCAAGCTCGCCCGCGCGCCCTTCCTGAAGGTCGAAGCGACCAAATTTACAGAAGTCGGCTATGTCGGCCGCGACGTGGAACAGATCATCCGCGACCTCGTCGACGCCGCCATCACGATGCTGCGCGAGGAAAAGCGCGGCCTCGTCACCGCCCAGGCCGAAGCGGCGGCCGAAAACCGCATCATCGACGCACTGGCCGGCGACAATGCGCGGGACGGCACGCGCGAGGCCTTCCGCAAGAGGCTGCGCGCGGGCGAGTTGGACGACACGGAGGTGGAACTGGAACTCGCCGACACCGCCTCGCCCTTCTCCGGCTTCGACATACCGGGCCAACCCGGCGGCGGCTCGGTCGGCATGATCAACCTGTCGGAAATGTTCGGCAAGATGGGCAAGACCAAGACGGTCACGCTCAAGGTCCGCGACGCCTATCAGCCGCTGCTGAGCGAAGAAGCCGACAAGCTGCTGGACGAGGACAGCATCAAGCGCGAAGCCGTGGAGCTGGCCCAGGAAGACGGCATCGTCTTCCTCGACGAAATCGACAAGATCACCGCCCGCTCGGACGCGCGCGGCGGCGACGTGTCGCGCGAAGGCGTGCAGCGCGACCTGCTGCCCCTGATCGAAGGGACGACCGTGTCGACCAAGCACGGCCCCGTGAAGACGGACCACATCCTCTTCATCAGCTCTGGCGCCTTCCACGTCGCCAAGCCCGCCGACCTGCTCCCCGAACTCCAGGGCCGCCTGCCCATCCGCGTCGAACTCCGCGCCCTGAAGGAAGAAGACTTCGTGCGCATCCTGACCGAGCCCGAAGCCAGCCTGATCAAGCAATACACCGCCCTCATGGCGACCGAAGGCGTGACGCTCGACTTCACAGACGACGCCATCGCCGAGATCGCCAAGATCAGCGCGCAAGTGAACGCCTCAGTCGAGAATATCGGCGCGCGGCGGCTCCACACGGTGATGGAGCGCTTACTCGACGAGATCAGCTTCACGGCGACGGACCGGGACGGCGAGACGGTGCGCATCGACGCGGACTATGTGCGCGGGACGGTGGGCGAACTGGCGAAGGACCAGGATCTGTCGAAGTTCATTCTCTAGCCAAAGCCGTCTCATGTCGTTGATGTACTACCCAAGGGACGGTGAGGTCGTTCAATGCGACTTCACGGGAAACATCGTCCCTGAAATGGTCAAGACGCGGCCTGTCATCGTCATCGGCCCGAGGCTCCGCCGTCGCGGCGACCTCGCCACGATTGTCCCGCTGAGCACGACAACGCCTAGAAACATCGAACCCTGGAATGTCGAAGTCACACTGATCCGGCCCCTGCCCGCGCCGTTCGACAGCCTTCAATGCTGGGCCGCCTGCGACCTCGTCGCTTCTGTCTCCGTCCAACGGCTCGACAGGTTCAAGCCGCGCAAGCCCCGCTACGGCAAACGCGGAATGTGGGTCACAAGCGCGGTTTCCAAAGGGGATCTGGAGCGTGTACGGCAGGGCGTGGCGCGTGGCCTGGGCCTCTGAATATTGACTTTTCGGTCCCGCAAACTTACTTTCATAAGGCTCCCGCTCTGTCCTTTTGGTTATCGGGCTTGGAGACTATCCGATGCTGTCTTTGCGTTCGGGTAGCCGGCTTCGAGAAGGCGATAACAAGCCATCGAAGTCGTAATGTTCTGAAGGGGTCGTTCTCGCGAGCGGCCCCTTCTTTTTTGCCGCAAGACGAAACGGGACGGCGCGGTTGGCTCTCGCTGCGACCTGTGGGTACGCGCAGTGGCCGGACCGAAACCCTGTCCTGCGCGTTCTCCTCCCATGACCGACGCACTCGACTTCTCCGCCCCTTCTGCCGCCCCGCACATCGCGCCGACGCATGCTGACGAGTCCGCGCCGCCGGAACCACGCCCGACGGCGCACCTCAAGCTCTGGCGGCCCAAGCGGGTGTTCATCGCCAAGTCCGCGCGCGACTCCGCCGTAGCCGAACAGGCCCGCCGCGTGGGCACGGAGCTCGGCGCGGAGATCGTGGAGCTGAAAGGCGACGCCGTCCGAGGCCTGCGCGGCGAAACGGAGCGCGAGACCTACAAGAACGCCAAGACGTCCATCGCCATCGTCAACGCGCCGCCCTCCGTGCTGAAGTTCCAGCCCATTCCGCCGAGCGCGGACTTCCGGTTGGACTTGGCAAGAGGCTGTCCCGCGCACTGCCAGTATTGCTATCTGGCGGGCTCGCTGTCCGGGCCGCCCATCACGCGGGCCTATGCCAATCTAGAGGAAATCTTCGCCGCCGTTCCCGGATTCATCGGGCAGGGTAAGATAACGTCGGTCAGCGAGGCCCGCGCGCATGAGGGCACGACCTTCGAGGCGAGTTGCTACACCGACCCGCTGGGGATCGAACACCTGACCGGAGCCTTGGCGCAGACCATCGAATATTTCGGGACGCAGACGGAAGCAGGGCTACGCTTCACCACTAAATATGCGCGCGTGGACGAGCTGCTGGACCTGGCGCACAACGGACGCACGCGCGTGCGCTTCTCCGTCAATGCCGAGGACATTACCCGCCGTTTCGAGGGCGGGACGGCGAAGCTGGCGGACCGGCTCAACGCGATGGGCCTGATGGCACGGGCGGGCTATCCGGTCGGGTTGACGGTCGCGCCGATCATGCCGATCGAGGATTGGCAAGCGGGCTACGGCCAGTTGCTGCGCGATGCGGGCGCGGCGCTGCCCGACGACGCCGACCTGACGGTCGAGCTGATCACCCACCGCTTCACGCCGGGCTCGCGCGAAGTGCTGCTGTCCTGGTATCCAGGGACGGATCTGGAAATGGACCCCGCCCTGCGCAGCGAGAAGCGCAACAAGTTCGGTGGGCGGAAATTCGTCTACACCAAGGAGGTGATGCGCGAGATGAAAGCGTGGTTCGAGGACGCGGTGGCGCGGGAGCTGCCGAAGGGGTCGATCCTATATTGGACCTGAAGACCATTGCCTTCGGCGGCGGCTGCCACTGGTGCACGGAAGCCGTCTTTCAGGCCTTGCGCGGCGTGTCCCGCGTGGAGCAAGGCTTCGCCCGCAGCGATGCGCCGTACGAGACATGGTCGGAGGCTGCGCGCGTGACATTCGATCCGGACGCGATTCCCTTGCGCGTTCTGACCGATATCCACCTGCGCACCCATGCCAGCACGAGCGCCCATTCCATGCGGGGCAAGTATCGCAGCGCGGTCTATGCCACGGATGACGGGGCGGAGGCGCGGGCAGCGCTGGACGGCTTGCGCGGCGAGTTCGATGCGCCGTTGGTGACGCAGGTTCTGCCGCTACGGGACTTCAAGCTCTCGGAGGAACAGTTTCGAGATTACTATGTGACCAACCCGGAGCGGCCGTTCTGCCAGACCTATATTGACCCGAAGCTAGCGATGTTGCGGCGGGAGTTCGGAAACTATTCCCTCATTTAATCAGGTCTCAACGCAAAAAATGGAAAGGACCCGTTTGAACCCGTCTAGATTGCACCCTACATGATCACTCGCAACGGAGAATTATCATGCCTTGGAACGACGGGATCGAAACCGGAACGCCTGCCCACGACATCGCGGCATCGGACAATGGCCGAATCCGAGTCGTTGCGGGACCTGGCACGGGTAAGTCCTTTGCGATGAAGAAGCGCGTCGCGCGACTGCTCGAGAAGGGCGTCGAGCCAAAGGCCATACTCCCGGTGACCTTCACACGGGTCGCGGCAGGGGATCTCCATGCCGAATTGAGCAGCATGAATGTTCCGCGTGCCGACGAAATCAGCGGGACGACATTGCACAGTCTCGCCTTCCGTATTCTTGCCCGGAACAATGTCCACCAAGTCCTGGACAGGACGTCCAGACCTTTGATGGCATTCGAACAGGACCCAATGCTGGCGGACCTCAAGCGAACAACTGGGTTTGGGAAGAAAAAAGTCAGGGACTCTATCAAGGCGTATGAGGCCGCTTGGGCCCGGCTACAGAACGAACAGCCCGGCTACGCACCTAGTCAGGATGACAAGGACTTTCAGGATCACCTCATCGCTTGGTTGAAATTTCACGGTGCTATGTTGATCGGCGAGGCCATCCCCCAGCTCTACCAATATCTGCGCGGCAACCCCCAGGCTGAGGAGAGATCCGAATATGACCATATTTTGGTGGATGAATACCAGGATCTGAACAAGGTCGAGCAGGCCGTGATAGAGCTTCTGTCGGACAATGCCGACGTCTGCATCGTGGGTGACGATGACCAATCAATTTACAGTTTCAAGCATGCTCACCCCGAGGGCATCCAAGAGTGGGTGAAAGACAACCATGGGGCGGAGGACATAGGGTTGGAAGACTGCCGACGTTGTCCGACCTCGGTCGTCGAAGCCGCAGCAACCCTGATCAAGCACAACAAGAACAGGCCGGTGCCTCGCCCACTTCTGCCGATGGACGAGAATGGAGAAGGTATTTTCGAAATCTATCAGTATGCGACGAAGGACGCTGAGGTTCAGGGCGTCGTCGATCGTGTCAAGGAGCTGATTGACAATGGCGAGGAAGCCGGAAACATCCTCGTGCTGGCGCAGAGGCGCATTTACGCGACTCCGATCTACGAGGCCCTGATCGCTAAGGGAATCTCCGCAAAATCGTACTTTGAGAACGCCGAGATCGATGACGATGATGCAAAGCGTCGGTTTGCACTATTGAAACTATTCGTGGACCGTAGCGATCGTGTCGCCCTCAGGTGGCTCGTGGGGCAGCAGAGTGCTTCGTGGAACGCTGCAGGATACAGTCGCATCAGGGAGCACTGCGAAACGAACGACATGTCCCCTTGGGAGGTGATGGAGCAATTGGCCGCCGGCACATTGAAAATCTCCTACACTAAAAATGTCGTTGCGAGGTTCAACGAGACTCGCAACAGCCTGGAAGATCTCGATAAACTCGCGAACATCGCCGACATGATCGATTATCTCTTTCCCGATGGGCAGGATGAGACGCGCGACATACGCGAGCTTTCCCTTGGCGTACTCGAGACGATTAACGGCGACGACAAGGCGGAATTCATACAAGAATTGGCCTTGGTGATGCATCAGCCAGAGGCGCCGACCGAAGTCGATCAGGTTCGGGTCATGAGCCTTCACAAGTGCAAGGGACTCAGTTCTCCCGTCACGATCATAGCCGGGTGCGTAGATGGCCTCCTGCCAACCAAGGCAGAGGATGGGGCCAGCCAATCAGAAAAGGACCGCCACCTGGAAGAGCAGCGACGGCTTTTCTATGTCGGCATCACTCGTGTCAAAGCCGATCCAAAAAACGCAAAGCCGGGAACGCTTGTCCTGACCAGTTCAAGGCAAATGCCTTCTGGGGATGCGTTGCAGTCGGGGATTTCCGCTGCCGGCAGTGCCTATGGAAAGGCCACGCTTCATGCGAGTCGCTTCATTGCCGAAATGGCTCCACATGCACCGACCGTGAAAGCGGTTTAGACGAAACCCTACCGCCCCGGCTCCAGCGCTTCCCGCAAGTCCGCGACCTCGTACGCGTCGCGCAGATACCCCGGCTCAACTCTCGCCTGCGTGACCTGCTCCAGCGCATAGGCGTAGGAGAGCACGTCCTTATCCTGTCCCCGTGTGCCCATAATGGAAAAACCGAGCGGCAGGTCGTGGACGGAGCCCATCGGGACCGTCACATGCGGGTAGCCCGCGACCGCCGCAAGATACCCTGCCCCGGCCCAGGCGGGCCAAGTGTCGCCATTGATCGGGTCGACGCGGGAGGTGAGCGGGCCGGACGGGCTGACGAGCATGTCGACTTCGTATTCCGCCAGCAACGCATCGATGCCGCGTTCACCGGTCGCGCCTTGGGCGTTGGCCTTGGCGGCGGCGTAGGCGTCGTCGTCGAGGCCGGAACGCGCTTCGGACAGGTCCATAATGCTGCTGTCGAACACGGCCGTTTCGCGCGCATCGGCTGCGTTGAAGGCGATCACGTCGGCGAGCGAGCGCACCGGAATGTCGGCGGGGCTGTTCGCCAGATAGTCGTCCAGCGTCGCTTTGAACTCCCACTGGAGCAGGCCGTAGCTATCGCGGCCATAATTCTCCGCATCCAGCTGGAAGGCGTCGATCTCGACCAGTTCCGCCCCAGCGGCTTCAAGCGCGGCGAGGCCCGTGTCGAACACGCCCGCCACGTCCGGGGAGCCTTGCGCGAAACGCAGCACGCCCACGCGCTTGCCCCGCAGGCTGTCCGCGTCGAGCGCGGCGGCGTAGCCCGTCGATCCGTCGGACGCCATCGCGTCCATCATCATGGCCGCGCCGCGCACCGTCTTGGTCATCGGTCCGGCCGTGTCCTGGGTGGAGCTGATCGGAACGATGTATTCCTGGCTGATCACGCCGACCGTCGGTTTGAAGCCCACCACGCCGTTCACGTTGGACGGGCAGATGATGGAGCCGTTGGTTTCCGTGCCCACCGCGCCCGCCGCCAGCGACGCCGCGACGGCTGCGCCAGAGCCGGAGGAAGAGCCGCACGGGCTGCGGTCCAGCATGTGCGGGTTGCGGACCTGTCCGCCCACGGCCGACCAGCCGGAAACCGAATCCTCGGAGCGGAAGTTCGCCCACTGGGACAGGTTGGTCTTGCCGAGGATGACCGCGCCCTGTGCCCGGAGCCCGGCTGCCAATGGGCTGTCGCGCTCGGTGATGTTGTCGATCAGCGCATAGGACCCGGCGGTCGTCGCGACCGGATCGAGCGTTTCGATGTTGTCCTTCAGCAGGACTGGCACGCCGTCCAGCGGGCCGAGCGCTTCGCCGACCGCGCGGCGCGCGTCGGACGCTTCGGCCTGCGCCATGGCGTCGGGGTTCAGCGACAGGACGGATTGCAGGCGCGGGCCGCTCCGGTCGACCTGTTCGATGCGGTCCAGATAGGCCGCGACCATCCCGGCGGAGGTCGCATCGCCGTCGGCCAGCGCCTGCGCGGCTTCGGGCAGTGTCTGTGCGGTCAGTCCTGTGGCGGTGAAGTCCGGACGGGTCTCTGCCTGCGTGGGCGCGGCAGGCACGGCCGGGGCTTCCGGCGCGGCTTGGCAGGCAGCCAGCGCGGCGGCGGTGAGCAAGAGTGCGTAGCGTTTCATGATAATCCCCTTAGGCAAGTACTCGGGTCAGGTGAGTGCGCGGGTCAGCGCCGCAGCATAGTCTTGAGCGTAGCGTTGGGCCGCCCGGCTTTCGGCCATCATCGGAAAGGCATGCACCGCGCCGGGATAGGCGACGAGCTCGGCCTCCACGCCCGCTTCGGTCAGGCGCGCGGCGAAGCGCAGATTTTCCGCGTAGAACAAATCCGGCGTGCCCGTCGCGATGAAGGTCGGCGGAAAGCCGTCCAACGTGTCGAGGAACGGCACGACATGCGCGGCCTTCGGGTCCGATCCGGCTAGGTAGGATCCCCAGCCATACTGGTTGGCTTCGCGCGTCCAGACGAACTCGCCCGTTCCCGCACCGCTGCGGTCCTCGGAACCCCCCGTGCGCGGGTCGAGCATGGGATAGAGCAGCGCAAGGAGCGCGGGCGTGTGGGGCAGCGCGGCCCGGGCCGCGCGGGCGACGGCAGCCGCCACACCGCCGCCCGCCCAGTCGCCGCCAAA
>CAYULR010000067.1:0-10680 GCA_964445685.1 uncultured Algimonas sp. | reverse complement strand
CATCGCGATGATGCCTGAGACCAAAGTGAAGAAGATCAAGGGTACGATCAGCATCCGGATCAGCCTCAAGAACAGATCACCGGCCCAACTGATCCAGTCTTGTGCGAAAGCGCCGCCCGCTTCCGCGCCCATGCCGTATCGAAGCCGGAACAAGACAGTGGGTGGGTAGAATGTCGAACGCAGCAGAGAATGCAGCCCGGAGCGGGCTCGCAGCCAGACGAGAGGATGAACGCCGGGTCTCCCGACCGGGCGACGACGCCGTCGTGCCTGCGGTGGACCGCCGCCGTAAACGCCTCGATATCGACGATCTCGCCGTGCCGTCGGCCCAGGCCAACATGAACGCCGTGCGCTTCGGGCTGCAGCTGTTCGACGTAGCCGTGCTGGGCTCCATCATCATGGGCGTCGTCTGGACGAGCTATGTCGGGGCGAACCAGAAATCCATTCTCGCGCCGGTCGCCGCCGCCTCCCTGGGCTGCGCGGTCTTCATCGTCATGCTCCTGATCGGCAAGGCCTACCGTTTCAAGCCGACGGAAACGACGGGCGAGCACGTCAAGACGACGCTGGTCGCGGGCCTCGCCGCGCTCGGCCTGTGGCTGTCGGCGGCGCTGATCCTGCGCCCGGACAGCTTCCTGCCCGACAGCCTCGCCAAGGCCGGGCTGCTCGCCATTGCGGGCCTGTTGGGCGCGCATGCGCTCTACTCCCGCCAGCTCCAGAAGATGCACCTGAAAGGCCGCCTCGCCCCGACAGTGGTCATGCTTGGCGCGACGGAAAGCGCGCGCCGCATTATCGAGGAGAACGCCAAGACCAAGGAACTGAACATCGTCGCGATCTTCGACGAGCGCCTCGCCCGCGCGCCGATCGACATTCACGGCGTGCCCGTCGTGGGCCGCATCGGCGACCTGCTGCAATGGGAAGGCCTGCCTTACGTCAACCGCATCGTCGTGACGCTGCCCAGTGCCGCCGCCGCGCGCAAGAAGGACTTCGTGGAGAAGGTCCGCCTGCTGCCCAACCGCATCGCCTATGTCTCGGACGCGTTCGAGAACCTCGACCATGTCAAGCAGCGCCTGTCGGAAATCGCCGAAGTCTCGCTGAACGACGTTACGGGCAATCCGAAGTCCGGCGTCCACACGGCAATGAAGCGCCTGACCGACATCGTCATCGGCTCGGTCGCGCTGGTCGCGCTCGCCATTCCTCTGGGTATCATCGCGCTGATCATCCGCTTGGACAGCCCCGGCCCAGTCCTGTTCAAACAGCCGCGCCACGGCTTCAACAACCGCGTGTTCCACGTGCTGAAGTTCCGCTCCATGCGCACCGACATGAGCGACTTCAAGGCGGAGCGTCAGACAGAAGCCGACGATCCGCGCATCACGCGTATCGGCCGGTTTATCCGCAAGACCTCCATCGACGAACTGCCGCAGCTGGTGAACGTCATCCGCGGCGAGATGAGCCTGGTCGGCCCCCGCCCCCATGCCGTCGGCATGAAAACCGCAGGCCGCGACAGTATCGAACTGGTCGAAGAATATGCCCACCGCCACAAGGTGAAGCCGGGCATGACGGGCTGGGCACAGATCAACGGCTCGCGCGGACCGCTCCACACGGGCGACGACGTGCAGCGCCGCGTGCAGCTCGACGTGGAATATATCGAACGATCCAGCGTGCTGTGGGACCTCGCTATCATGGCCAAGACCCTGCCCGTCATGCTGGGCGACCGCGAAGCGATCCGCTGAGGACCTGGCCTTGAAACTCGGACGCGCCCTTTTTGCCTACCTGCCCGTCAATCTGGCCAACATCCTGGTCAGCTTCGGACTGATCGTCGTGCTGACGCGGCTGCTGAGCTCGGAAGAGTTCGGCCGCTACGCCATCGCGATGATCACGCTGCAATTCGTCCATATGGGCGCGTTCACCTGGCTGGAAGCGTCCATGGCGCGGTACCAGGCCCGGGCGGAAAAGGACGGTGACGTCGCCTCGCACCTGCGCACACTCTATGTCCTGGGCGGCGCGCTCGGCATCGGGCTGGTCGCGCTCTTCCTCGCCCTGATCTTCGTGCTGCCGCTCGATCCGGCCCTGCGCACGGTCATCGCCTTCGCCATCGGCTCGGCGGGGCTGCAGGTCGTCTTCAATCTCGGCATGGAGGCGCACCGCGCCTCGCACCGCATCCTGCGCTACAGCTTCACCTATAGCGGGCAGACGCTGCTCTCTTTCTCCACGGGCATCGCGCTCGTCATGTTCACGCCGCTGCGCGAAAGCGGGCCTTTCGTGGGGATCATGATCGGCCTCGTCGTGGGTCTGATGATCGACCTGCCGCTGATGCTCCGCCGCCAGAAGGGCGGACGGTTCCAGGCGGACCGCGCCAAGCGCTACGCCGCCTACGGCTTCCCGCTCTGCGTCATGCTGCTGCTGGGCTATGCGCTTAACACGTCGGACGTCTACATCGTCGCCGCCGTGATGGGCGAAGCGTCGGCCGGGCAGTACAATGCGGGCTACAACCTCGCCAACCGCTCGCTGGAAATGCTCTTCGTGTGGATCTCCATGGCCATGACCCCGGCCGCCGTGACCGCGTTCGAACAGAATGGCACGGATGCCTCGCGCGACGTGATGCACAGCTACGGCGCGAGCCTGCTCTGGCTCGCTATGCCGGCGGCGACGGGCATCGCGCTGGTGTCCAACGATGCGGGCTTCATCCTGGGCGAAAGCGTCCGCGCGGAAGCCGTCACGGTGATGCCCTTCATTGCGGGCGCGGGCCTGCTCAGCGGGCTGCTGACCTACTACGTCCAGCGGGCCTTCATGCTGTCGGGCAAGACACAGGACATCGTCTGGATGATGATCCCGCCTGTCCTTCTGAACATCGCCCTGACGGTCTGGCTGGTGCCGATCCACGGCCTGATGGGCGCGGTCATAGCTACGATCGTGGGCTACGCGTCCGCCGTCATCCTCTCCATCTTCATGGCGCGCCGTCACTATCCGCTGCCCCTGCCCTGGCGCGAGACGCTGGAAATCGGATTTGCCTGTAGTGTGATGGCCGCTGTCGTCCTGATCTTGCCGCTGGACGCGTTCGAGCCGGGCTTCCTGACCCTGATGATCAAGGCCGCCGTGGGCGGTGCGACCTACCTCGCCGTCTGCTGGATGGTGAATGTCGCCGGGTGCCGGGCCATCGTCCTGGACCTTGTCTCGCGCATTCGTCCGCGCCCCGCGCTGGAGGCCGCAGAATGACGCCGCGACTGTCCATCCTGATCCCCTTCTACCGGGACGACCCGTCCGTCCTGCTCCGCTCGCTGGACCGCCAAACGACCGGAGACGACACGGTCGAAATCCTCGTCATGGATGACGGAACGGGCGACGCGGCCCTGAGCGCCAGCGTCGACCGGACCGTCTCCCAGATGCGCCTGCCCTGCCGCCACATCACGGCGGAGCGCAACCGGGGCCGCTCCGCGACGCGCAACGCCCTGCAGGAAGAGGCCCGGGCCGACTGGGTGCTGTTCCTCGACGCCGACATGCGCGTGGACGGCGCGGACTTCCTGTCGCTCTATCTGGACCGCATCGAGGCCGGGGATTGCGACGTCGTCTTTGGCGGCTTCTCCGTCGAAGACCGGTCCGAAGACAGGAACACCGATTTGCACCGCGCCCTGTCGCACAGCTCCGACTGCCTGGACGCAAAACACCGCGAACAGCGCGGCGCGCAGCACGTCGCCTCGTCCAACCTGTGTGTCCGCAAATCCGTGCTGGAGACCGACCCGTTCGACCCTGCCTTCACCGGGTGGGGCTGGGAAGACAGCGAGTGGGCGGCGCGCATCGCCAAGACCTACCGCCTGCGCCACATCGACAATCCGGCCGTGCATCTGGGACTGGAAACCACGGAGTCCCTGCTGTCCCGCTTTGCGGGCTCCGGGGCGAACTATCTGCGCTATGTCCGCCTGCATCCGGAGCTGGCGCGCGACCTGCCCCTGTTCCGCATCGTGACTCGCCTGGCCGCCGTGCCAGGACACGCGCTCGCCCGCAGCCCGCTGCGGTCTGTGGTGCGCAGCCACGTCCTGCCCATGCGGCTGCGCATCCTGGCGCTGAAGCTCTGGCGCGCCTCGCACTATGCGGAGGCGATGAAGTGAGCCTGGCCGTCTACGCCCCCAAAAGCGACCTGCTGACCAAGGTACGCCGCCGTGCCGCGCGCCACCTGTCGCGCCGCGACGTGACGCCCGCGTTGGACCGCGGACTGGTCAGCTTTTCCTTCGACGATTGCCCGCTTTCCGTGGCGGAGCACGCCCTGCCCCGGCTCGAAGCCCAGGGATGGGCCGCGACCATCTACGCCTCCGCCGGACTGTGCGGCATCACCAACCATCTCGGCCTGCACATGAGCGAAGGCGACCTTGTCGCCGCTCACGCATCCGGCCACGAGATCGGCGACCACACATTCAGCCATATGGATGGGCTGCAGCAAGGACCGGAGCGCTTCCTGTCCGATATCGCCAAGAACCGCGCCGCATTCGCCGCGATGGGCCTGCCGGAGGCGGAAACCTTCGCCTACCCTTACGGAGAGGTGACCGTGTCGTTGAAGCGGGCCGTGTCAAAGGAGTTTGCCCTTGCGCGCGGCATTCACGGCCCGTCGGGCGGCACTCTCGATCTGGGACTGGCGGCCTCCGCGCGGCTCTACTCCGACGAGATGGACACGACGTTGGCGCTGATCCGGGAGGCGGCGGAGCAGAAACGATGGCTGATCCTGTTCGGGCACGATGTGCGCGACACGCCGTCCGAGTTCGGCTGCACGCCGGACGAGCTGCAGCGCGCCATCGACCTCGTCGCGGAGCTGCCCCTCGGCGTCGCCACAGTGAAGGACGGGCTCGCCCGCATTTCCTCATGACCGATCCCCTGCTGACCATCCTCATCCCGACCTTCAAGCGCCCCAAGGACCTGGAACGCCTGCTGCTGAGCGTCGCCCGGGACATCGAACACCGCGACGACACGGTCATCGTGGTGGCTGACAACGACGTGGCGCGCAGCGCGGAGGAGACCGTCCGGCGCATGGCCGAGGCGCACGGTCTCGACATCGACTACACGGTCGCCCCCGACCCCGGCGTGTCCAATGCCCGAAATGCCGGCATGGCCCGCGTGCGGTCCCGGTTTGTCTTTTTCCTGGACGACGACATGTCCGTTCTGCCCGGCTGCACCGACACGATCATGAAGACGGCCGAAGAGCTCGGCTCGACGATCACCTTTTGCACGGTCCAGGCCGCGCTGCCCGAAGGCATGGAGCCGCTGACCCCGTGGGTCGGGCCGCTCTTTTCACGCGAATGCCAGGGCGAGACGCGCCTGATCCCCGGAGCGCTGGGGACGGGCGGATGCCTGCTGGATTTGCAAGGGATCACCCTGCCTTCGCCCGTCTTCGATCCGGCCTTCAACGAAGTGGGTGGCGAGGACGACGCGTTCTTTGCCGCCATCCTGAAGCAGGGCGCCAAGTCGGGCTGGTGCTTCGAAGCCAACGCGCTGGAGCATGTTCCGCCTCACCGGGCAACGCCGCGCTATATGTGGCGACGTCACTTCGCTTTCGGCCAGACGCCCGCGCGCGACGCGGCGGACCGGGGGCTGAAAGGCGTGCCGGGTGTCGCGAAATGGATGGCGGTCGGCGGCGTCCAGGCGCTCGTGCACGGCACGGCGTGCGCACTGCTGCGCCTGACCGGGCGTCCCGCCTATATGGGCCAGTGGGGACGGCTGGCGCAGGGCGTCGGAAAGATGCTCTGGTGGGACGGGCTCAGCCCGAAACTCTACGGCGCGCAGGCCAAGTAGACCTTAGGACGCAAGCCTGTTGGGCGTCGCGTAGGGATTGGACGGGTCCGCCTGAGCCGCCTCGTAACCCGTCGGCGCGGGCTGTTGTCCATAAGCTGGCTGCGCATAGGAGGCCGGCTCAGCATACGCTCCCACACCGTATGACGACGCACCCGGTTGCGCATGCGGCTGCCAGCTCGGCTCGGCATAGGCAGGCTCGGCCGTGGGGACGTATTCCTGCAGCGCATGGCCTGGCATAGACCGTGGCATAGACTGCGGCTCGGGCACGGTCTCCATCGGCAGAACGGGCGTGTAGCCGGATGTCGGCGCAGGGCTGGGCTGGTGCACCGGCACGGCCGCGCTGGGTTTCACGTAGAGGCGCGGGTCGAGGAAGACGCGGAAGAGCGCCAGCATGAACAGGGTGAAGCCCCACGCCGCCGACGCGCCCACGAAAGCGAGCATCCGCATATTGCGGCCCCGGATCGGATAGGTCGCCTTGGAAATAACCTTGACGTTCTCCGCCGACGCCTCGGCCTGCTGCTGGTTGATCAGCGCTTCCTGTTCCTTGTTCAGGTAGGTGATGAGACGCGCATTCAGCGTTTCGCGTTCGCGCAGGATGTCGTTGTAGGCCGGGGACAGGCCCGTCATGCGGCGGAGCTTTCCGTCGGAACTGTTGAGCTGCTGCACCACCACGGCTTCGCGTTCGCGCAGGCTGTCGGCGGCGGCGGCGAGTGTGTTGCGCGATCGCATGAGATCCTGGTGCACCGGGTTCGGCCCGACACGGCGTCCGCCGGTCGCCCGGCCCTGGCCGGAGTTCTGCAGCGAACGCAGCTGGTCGATCTCCAGCTGCTTCTGGCGTACCGGGTCGGAGTGCGGGAGATATTTGGACAGGAGCTGCTTCAGCTCCAGCTCCGCCTGCGCGATGCGGTTGGAGGCGCGGTCATCGACATAGAGGTCGATTTCGGCGGGTGTCTGGCGCAGCTGGTCCTCGACACTAGCGAGGGAGCGTTCCGTCTCCACCATCTGGGCGCGCAGCGTGTTCAGAGAAGCGCGCAGGTCTTCGGTGCGTTTGCTCGCCCCGGCCTGTTCAGACGTGAAGTCGGACACGCCGTGCTTGGCGAGGAAGGCTGCCATGCGGCGTTCGTTCGCGCGCAGCTGGCTTTCCACGTCCTCGCGGCGTTCCGTGACGATCTCGCCCGCCCCGTCGACGAAGATGGCGCGGCGGTAGTCCATATAGGCCTCCATCAGCGCGTTCAGCGTGGAGACGGCGACATCCGGATCGGGATGTTTGAAGGACATGTCGATGATGGAGGAGCGCGGCCGGGCGGACACGCCGAAGCCGACATCCATCTTCTTGCGCAGTTCCATATAGGCCAAGCGGTAGGCTTCGGAGCCTTCCGGTGCGGCGGCCATCTTGCGCGCGAGGCGTCGGTCCAGCGTGGCGATCCCGCCGGGGCCATCCGCGAACTGCGCGATGACCGTATCCATCACTTCCGGGTTCTTGATGATGGCGACTTCGTTGAGCGTGATCGTGTCCGGCGTCTGCATCAGGCTGGATTGCGCCTGCGAGCCGGCGAAGGGCTGGTAGACATATTCGTCGCCCAGCTGCACCATCAGCGTGCCTTCGCCCGTGTAGGTGCGCTTGATGTCCGCCGTCATCACGTAGGCCCCCACGGCCCCGACCACGAAGAGCGGCACGACCCAGAGCATCTGGCGCATGAGCGAGCCGAACATGGCCCCGAGGCGGATATTGGGAACGCCGTTGGCGTAGTCGCCCACGGTCAGGTCGCCTGCGCGGGGGGCACTTGCATGGGGGGAAGTGGCATAGGGAGCAGCCGACGCAGCCTGCGCCTTTGCGGGAATCTTCGCCCCGCCTGCCTTCCTGCTTTTCCGTCCGAGCATCCTGCCAGCCTTGCGATTCGCCGCGCAGCTGCGGCGTTCGAAGGCTTATTGCCCGAGCGGGTTTAACAATTCCTTATCCATTCTTGTTAACTAAACGGCTTCAACTTCCGAGCCGGATAAACGATCATGGCGTTACTGAAATCGACAGCCCTGCAGACCGGCTCGCGCATTCTGCTGGCCGCCCTGGTCGCCGCGCCGCTGGCCGTGACGCTTCCGGGCACCTCGCACGCGCAGTCCCGCTACGGCGCTCACGCGCAACCCACCCCGCAGGTCCAGCCGCATCCACATCACATACAAAGCCGCTATAACGGCGTCGCGCCTCAGCCCCGTATGGGCGAGCGCAAGAGCATGCGGGAAATTCTCTGGGGCCGTTGGGCGAAACCGGTCGTCCCCTCGCCCGTCGTGCTGAACCAGTTCCAGCGCTGGCAGGAGTGGGAACCGGAATACACGCTTGTGCCGGGCGACCAGCTCGACATCGTCGTCGGCTCCGCGCCGGAACTGTCGCGCACGCTCACCGTCGGCCCGGACGGCCGCGTGGTCATGCCGATGACGCAGCCGATCATGGCGGCGGGCCGCACCTTCGGCGACCTGCAGGCCAATCTGATGGCCCAGCTCGGCAAGCAGTTGCGCGATCCGCGCATTTCCGTCACGCCCCGCGCCTACGCGCCGGAGCAGATCTTCGTCGGCGGCCAAGTCGGCCAGCCGGGCACCTACACGCTCAGCAACCGAGTCGGCGCATTGGAAGCCATCTTCATGGCGGGCGGTCTGCGCCCCACGGCCAAGACGCGTGAGATCGCCGTTCTGCGCCGCGCGCCCAATGGCGGCATGATGCTGCGCACCGTCGATATCAAAGGCGGGCTGAAGGAGATCGGTCTCTACAACGACACGATCCAGCTTCGCCGTGGCGACATCGTTTTCGTGCCCGCAAGCACGATCGCGGAAGTCGGACAGTGGGTGACGCTGTTCCGCGACGCCCTGCCGGTCGACTTCAACCTGAGCTACCAGTTCGGCGGGGGCGGCGGTAACGGGACCACCGTGATCACGCCGTAAGGCAGCGCATGGCTTAAGCCGCAGCCGCGAGCGTTTCGCGGTTTTCCGCCAGCCATCCACGTGCGGCACGTTGTGCCAGCGTCAGGTCGACCGCGCTCATCTCGTTCTTCAACTCTTCGCGGTAAGCCTTGGCGGGCACGGAGCCCATCATCGCCGCGAGGCTGAACCATTTGTGCGCTTCGACGTAATCGGGACCGCGGTCCTCGACATCCGTCGAGTAGATCAGGCCGAGCTTGAACAGATCGTCCTTGGTTGCGGCTGCAATGATTGCGTCCGACGCTTCTTTCACTTCCATCATCGTATAGGCCATGTCGCCCTCCGTTTTCCATTCACCGTCGCCGCGCCTCTTCATGTGGAAGCGTCTGCGACAGGAGGAAACTTCTCCAAAGGCGACTAACAAGGCGTAAATGGAAACAGGCTTAACCGGCCTTTATACTGGTTACGGAGCGTTATGGAGGCGTTACTTTCAAGTATTATTGAAATAAAACCGAGACTATAAGAAAACTACACTTTCCCGGCCGGAGCGGTCAGCAAGTATGCCAGTTTACCTCTCGGTGACGAAAAACTTCGCGCAAACGCATCATTTGTAGAATTTCGCGACCTCAGAGAGCGCTGCGCGGTCCGCGCGAAGGCCGTTTACGGGCGTTTCCGGGTTCGCATAGCCCAGCGCCATGCCCACCATGACGTGGTGTCCTTCATCGATATCCAGCACCTCGTGGCAGACGCTCGGCCAGTTGCGCCACCAGCCCTGCGGCGCCGTGTGGAGCCCGTGTTCGCGCGCCAGCAGCATGATGGACTGGATGAGAATGCCGATATCCATGTGCTGCGGCATCTCCAGCCGGGTGTCGCCCGTGAAGATCAGGCCGACCGGCGCGCCGAAGAAACGCGCATTCTCCGCGAACCAGCGCACGCGGGCGGGCTTGTCGTCGCGCGGAATGCCGAGCAGCGCGTACATGTCCTCGCCCAGCTTGTAGCGCCAGGAGCGCTGTGGCTCCCATAGCGGGGATGGATAGGCGCGGAAGCTCGGCTCTTCCTGGTCGCCGCGCAATGTGCGCTCCGAGGCGATGGAGGTGAAGCGCTCCAGCGTCTCACCCTGCATGACGTGGATCTTCCACGGTTGCAGATTGCCGCCCGACGGGCTGCGTAGCGCCGTGTCCAGCAAGGTGCGGAGCGTATCGTCCGGCACGGGCGTGTCGAGGAAGTCGCGCACGGTGACGCGCGTCTCCAGGGCTTCGGTGACGGTGGATGTGGGATCGGTCGAAAGAGTCATGCGCCTGCCCTAGCGGCTCGGCGCATCCTCTTCCACCTCGCGGGCATCGTTAGCCGCCATTTGATGGGCGAAGCGCCGGATGGCGAGCCATTGGACGAAACCGAGGAAGAGAACCACGGCGGAGATGATCCGCCCCAGCCGCACGCCGCCGGAAATCCACATCGTGAACGCGACAAGGGCCACAGTTATGACCACCGTGAACAGCTGCAGCCGCGCCATGTCGCGCTGCATCAGTCGTCGCCGCCGAGCTGGTTGATGAGCAACGCCGTCCCGGCCCCGTCGAGCAGAGCGAACCCTCCCGACAGCAACGCCGCAGGGAGCGGCGCCATGCCGAACTGACTGACCAGAACCACGTAGCCGATCGCGCCGAGCACGACCCCGGAAACCAGTCCGGTCAACCAAGCGCCTGTCGGCAGCTGGAACACGTCCGCTACAGACCCAGCTTGGACCGCAGCAATTCGTGCACCGCCTGCGGGTTGGCCTTGCCGCCGCTGGACTTCATGACCTGTCCGACGAAGAAGCCGAGCAGCTTAGGGTTCTGCTTGGCCTTTTCGACCTGGCCCGGATTGGCGGCGAGGGCTTCGTCCACCAGCGCTTCGATCGCGCCCATGTCAGTGACCTGCTTCAAGCCTTCGCGGTCGATGATCTCGTCGGCCGTCCCCTCGCCCGCGAACATCTTGGCGAAGACGTCCTTGGCGATCTTGCCG
>CAYULR010000066.1:9372-10774 GCA_964445685.1 uncultured Algimonas sp. | reverse complement strand
GGTTCTGCAAGCCTTTCAGCCGCTTGCCACAAATCTCAACAATCGTATCCGCCCCGCGCCATTTGCCCCTACAAAGACCAAGTTCCCGGCTGCTCTTCATAAGCCGACCGAACACCTTCCGTGAGGGACTGGCTAACGCGTGCCACTCCCTCCAACCCATCGTTCACTCCAACCGAACCTGTAAGTTCAACCGGAGTGGCACACAAAAAGCGTTCCTCCCTCGCGGAAGGCTCTCTTTTTACCCTTCCGCCCCGGATCAGCACCGGGGCCGCACCTCTCCCCCTGCGCAACGCACACTCTGGCCTCCCCGCCCGCCAGCCTGTAAGCTGCACGCAGCCCATGCCGCCGACCCTCCACCTTTCCTGCGCCGTCTCCGCCGACGGCTTTCTCGACGACACGGCGGAGGCGCGCGCCGTGCTCTCCTCCCCGGAAGACCTCGACGCCGTACTGGCGCTCCGCGCGCGCATGGACATGATCGTAGTGGGCGCGCAGACGTTGCGCCGGGACGATCCCTCGCTCGCCACGCGCGGCGCGGTCCACGAGGTGGCGCGCCAGCGGGGCGGACGCGCGCCCCATCCGGTCAAGGTCGTCGTGAGCCGCTCCGGCGACGTGCCGCGCGACCGGCGGTTCTTCCGCGACGGCGACGCGGAGAAGATCGTCCTGTCCCGACATTTCGGGACCGGGCGCGACCTGGCGGACGCGTTGCGGGCGATCGCATCGGAACGCGGCCTTTCCGACATCCTCGTCGAGGGCGGCGCGCAGATGCTGCGCATGCTCCTGCCCGAAGCGCGCTTCCTGCGCCTCGCCGTCGGCCCGCAGGCCTTCGGCCCCCGGGGCCACGCCCGGCTGATCAAAGACCCGATTGCCTTCGCCGCCGACCAGCTCGTGCGCCGCGAAGAGACGCTCGGCGGCACGCGCGTCTTCCACATCGACCTGCTCGCCACGCGGCTGCGCCCGCTCATGGAGCGCGCCTTCGATCTGTCCGAGCGCTGCCCCGCCAGCGACACCGCCTTCGCCGTGGGGGCCGTCGCTTGCGATGCGGAGCTGGCCGTGCTCGCCACGGGCTACAGCCGCGAAACCGGCCCGGCCGACCATGCGGAAGAGGCGATGCTGTCCAAGCTGCCAGAACACCTCGCCCCGCCCCACACGGTGGTCTGCACGCTGGAGCCGTGCCTGTCGCGCGCCTCCAAGCCCACGGGTTGCGCCGAACGGCTGGTGGCCGCGGGCGTGCGCCGCGTGGCCTACGCCGTCGCCGAGGACGAGACCTTCACGCGCCAGAGCGGGCTGGCCTATTTGCGCGACCACGGCGTGGCG
Source organism: uncultured Algimonas sp. (assembly GCA_964445685.1). Classification (GTDB taxonomy): domain Bacteria; phylum Pseudomonadota; class Alphaproteobacteria; order Caulobacterales; family Maricaulaceae; genus Litorimonas. The sequence goes on along the minus strand of CAYULR010000066.1, from coordinate 9,460 downwards.
CTGGTTCACCTGCCGGGCTTCGAGGCGCGCTTCAGGGCGGTCAACGCGGCGGTCTACGGCGGATCGTGAGCCCGGACCTCCTCGCCGT
>CAYULR010000066.1:0-9362 GCA_964445685.1 uncultured Algimonas sp. | reverse complement strand
AAGCACCTGCGGGATCACGGGGTGGAGGTGCTTCACCTGCCGGGCTTCGAGGACCGCTTCCGCGCGGCCAACCAGAGCCTCTACGGCAGATGAGCCCGGATATCCTGGCGGTCGTGTTGAGCCTGTTCAGTGCCGTCAGCCTTGCGGCGGTCAACGCCGTGGTGAAGGCGGGCAAGGACGTGCTGATGGGGCGAGTCGTCCTGTCGGTCACGGCGACCCTGATCATGCTGCCTTTCGTCTTCGTGGTCCCGTTGCCGACGCCCGCGGTCTGGATCGCCTTGGCGATCAGCCTGATGGCGCACGGCCTCTACCAGTTCGGACTGATCAACGCCCTGTCGCGCGGGGACTTGTCTCTCGTTTTCCCCGTGATGCGCGGCGGCGCTCCGATCCTCGTGGCCATCATGGCCCTCGTCTTTCTCGGCGAACGTTTGGAGCGCACGGAGTGGATGGGATTGATCGTGGCGACCTTCGGCACGTTCGGCTTCGTCTTCAAGCCCGGCTTCACGGACGCGACACGACGCGTGGGCCGTGCCGCATTGGGATTTGCGGGGCTCACGGCGCTGGGCATTGCGCTGTATTCCGTTGCGGATGCGCGCGGCATCCGGCTGGCGGAGCAGGCCTGGACCTACATTGTCTGGCTGTTCATGCTGGACGGTGTGCAGCTGGGCGTCGCGGGATGGGCCGTTCGCGGCCGGAGCATCTTGAAAGACGGTCTGGCCATCTGGCGCTACGGCGTAGTCGCGGCCTTCGGCGCCGTGCTGTCCTTCGGAGCGATCCTCCTTGCCATGGACCTGACGGAAGTCGCAAGAGCGAGCGCTCTTCGCGAAAGCGCCGTCATCTTCGGCGCGCTGTTCGGCTGGCTGTTCCTGAAAGAGGGGTTCGGGGCGAGACGGCTCGTTTTCTCGGCCATCGTTGCGGGCGGCCTCGCCCTGATGAACCTTTGAGCCTATAGCGCGCGCATGTCCGCCCTGATCGTAATCCCCGCGCGCTACGCGTCCACGCGTTTTCCCGGCAAGCCGCTGGCAGAGATCGGCGGGGTGCCGATGCTGGCCAAGACCGCCGCCGTGGCGGACGCGGTCGGGCCGTTCGTGGTCGCGACGGACGATGTGCGCATCGTGGAGTTCTGCCGCCCGCGCGAGCTGCCCGTCGTGATGACGGACCCGGACCTGCCCAGCGGGTCGGACCGCGCGCGCGCCGCAGCGAAAAGCTTTGCGCCCGACGCGGACATCGTCGTGAACCTTCAGGGCGATGCGCCCTTCACACCGCCCAGCTATATCAAGGCCTGCCTCGACGCGCTGGCCCGCGACGCGGGCGCGCACATCGCCACGCCCGTCGTGCCCCTGTCGTGGGACGCGCTGGACGGGCTGCGCGAGGCCAAAAAAGACACGCCGTTTTCGGGAACGACCGCCATCGTCGGCGAGGATGGGCGCGCGCGCTGGTTCTCCAAGACGGTCATTCCCGCCATCCGCAAGGAAGACCGGAGCCAGCCCCTGTCGCCCGTGCTGCAGCATGTCGGGCTGTACGCGTTCCGCCGCGCGGCGCTGGACCGGTTCGTGTCGCTGCCGCCTTCGCCTTATGAGCAGTTGGAGGGGTTGGAGCAGCTGCGCGCGCTGGAGAACGGGCTCACCATCGCCTGCGTGCGGGTGGAGGCTCACCCGATGAGCCAGAGCGGGATCGACACGCCGCAGGACGTGGCGCGGGCCGAAGCGCGGATGGCTGAACTAGGCTTGTTGGAGACAGGCTTGTGAGGCGCGTCATGGTCGTCCGGCACGGCAACACATTCGACCCCGGCGAGACGGTGCGGCGCGTGGGGCGCGGGACGGACCTGCCGCTCTCGTCTTCGGGGCGCGCGCAAGCCGACGCGCTCGCCGCGCATTTCGCGGGGCATACTTTCGACTATGTGATCAGTTCACCCCTGCTGCGCACGCGCCAGACGGCGGAAGCCATCGCCGCGCCTGTGACTTTCGACGACCGTCTGCTGGAGATCGACTACGGGCCCGACGAGGGGAAGCCGGAAAGCGAGGTCGTCGCGCGGCTGGGCGAGGACGCGATCGCGCGCTGGGACGAAGAGGCCGTGCCGCCGCGCGACTGGCTCGTCGACCCGGACACGATCCGGGCGGACTGGCGCGCGCTGCTGGACGAGAGCCGGGGCGAAACCCTGATCGTGACGAGCAACGGTATTGCGCGCTTCCTGCTGGATGTCGCGGACCATGACGGGGCAGAGCGCAAGCTGAAGACCGGAGCCTACGGCGTGGTGGAAGAGGCGGATGGCGGCTGGCGCGTCACCGCTTGGAACGTCAGACCTCCCAAGCGCTAGGCCACGCCCTCGCTGAGGAAGTCGTGCACGTGCAGCAGCCCGACGGGCGCGCCGTCCCGGACCACGAACAGCACCTGGATGCGTTTGCGGTTGAGCAAGCCCAGCGCATCGGCGGCCAGCGTGTCGGCCTCGACCGTGACGGGGTCCCGCGTCATGACATCGGCGGCCATGAGAGGCTCGCCCGCGCGCCCGAAGCTCCGCCGCAGGTCCCCATCCGTGACGACGCCGACGAGCTGGCCGTCCTCGACGATCCCGGCCGTGCCCGCACCGCCTTGCGTAATCAGATCGACCAGATCGGCCAGCGGCAGGTCCGGCGCGGCAAGCGGCACGGCGTCCGTGCGCATGACGTCTTCCACCCGACGGAAGGCCGCGCCGAGTTTTCCGCCTGGGTGGAAGGCGAGGAAGTCGTCCCGGCCGAAGCCGCGCCCGCGCAGCAGCGCCACGGCGAGCGCATCGCCCAGCGCCATCATCAGCACGGTCGAGGTCGTCGGCGCGCGCGTCACCGCGCAGGCTTCCGGCGCGCCCGGCAAGAGCAAGAGATGATCCGCCGCCTTGGCAAGCGTGCTGCCTCCGACCGAGGTCATCGCGGCGAGCGGTATGTCGAAGCGCGCGCAGTAGCCGACCAGGTCCGCGAGCTCCCGCGTTTCGCCGGAATTGGACAGCGCAATGACCAGGTCGCCCCGCCCGATCATGCCCAGATCGCCGTGGCTGGCTTCGGCCGGGTGAACGAAGCTGGCCGGCGTGCCCGTGCTAGCGAGGGTGGCCGCGATCTTGCGCGCCACATGACCGGACTTGCCCATGCCCGACACGACGACGCGGCCCGGCGCGGCGCGCACGGCCTGCACGGTCGCAACCAGCGCATCGGCCAGCGGGCTATCTTCCAGCGCCGCCGCCAAGGCGGACAGCCCGTCGCGTTCGACCTCGACCGTCTGGCGGGCATCGTCCAGGATTTGCATGTGAGTCCGGTCTGTCATGATCCGTGTCTTGCTGGCAGGGTGGGGACGGCCTACCCCGCGCTCCCGAACGCGTAAACCACTGGACGCCCCATGACCGATTTTCAGCACGTCACAGTCCCCTCGCCCTCCGGCGCGGACGTCACCTTCGGCAACGACCTGCCGTTCGCCCTCTTCGCCGGGCCGTGCGCGATGGAGAGCCGCGACCACGCGCTGTTCATGGCGGAGCGGATCAAGGAGATCACCGAACGGCTGGGCATCGGGTTCGTCTACAAGACCAGCTTCGACAAGGCGAACCGCACCAGCGCGTCGTCCGCGCGCGGGCTGGGCCTGGAGGAGGCGCTGCCCATCTTCCAGGCGGTGAAGGACGAGATCGGTGTGCCGGTCCTGACCGACATCCACCTGCCCGAGCAGTGCGCGGTGGTCGGCGAGGTCGTGGACGTGCTGCAGATCCCGGCCTTCCTGAGCCGTCAGACCGACCTGCTCGTCGCCGCCGCCCAGACGGGCCGCGTGGTGAAGATCAAGAAAGGCCAGTTCCTCGCGCCCTGGGACATGAAGAACGTCGCGCAGAAAGTCATCGATGCAGGCAATCCGAACGTGCTGCTCACGGAACGGGGCGCGAGCTTCGGCTACAACACGCTGGTGAGCGATTTCCGCGGCCTGCCCACCATGGCGCGCGACACGGGTCTTCCGATTATCTTCGACGCGACCCATTCCGTGCAGCAGCCCGGCGGGCAAGGCGCAACCAGCGGCGGCCAGCGCGAAATGGTCCCGACCCTAAGCCGCGCCGCCGTCGCGGTCGGCGTGGCGGGGATCTTCGCGGAAACGCACCAGGACCCGGAAAGCGCACCGAGTGACGGGCCGAACATGATCCCGCTGGAGCGGCTGGAAACCTACCTGACGGAACTGCGCGACCTCGACCGGGTGGCGAAGGGCCGCGAGAGCCTGCACTGGTTTTCGTGAGGGGCTAGCGGCCCGAGGAAGCGAGCACGTGACGTGTCGTGATGGTCTCGACTTCGGGGTGTGAGGCAAGGATCGTGCGCAGCGCATTCAGGTCACCCGGGCCGTCGCACTCGCAATGGACCAGCATGTCCACATCGCCCGCCAGGCAGTAGGCCGCGCGGACCCCTTCCATTCCTTCCAGCGCTTCCGCTGACAGATCGCCGGACAGCCCCTTCTTGAAGCTCAGCGTTAGGAAGGCCTGCGTCGGCGGGCGGAGGCCGGGTCCGGTGCGGATGGTGTAGCCCTCGATGACGCCGCGCTCTTCCAGCTTCACGATCCGGTCGTGCGTGGCGCTGCGCGACAAGCCTATCGCGTGGCCCAGCGCCGAAAGGCTTGCGCGCGCATTGCGCCTCAACGCCTCGAGCAGCTGTTTGTCCTTGTCGTCGAGCGGCTTCATTCCGCCCTCATAGAAGCCGCAGCCCGATCGTCATACCGGATAGTTTCCGGCGTCTCCCGACGAAACGGCGCTATTTTCCGGACGGCTTCACGCCCTACACCGCGCGGTCCCCATCCGAAAAGGAGCACCCCATGGACCCTGCCACCTTCGTCTTCTTCGCCGTCACGACGGCGATCGTCGTCCTGTCGCCCGGACCCGCCGCCATCACCGTCGCCTCGCAAGGGGCGGGCAACGGCGCGGCGCGGGCTCTGTTCGGGATATCCGGCGTAGCGTCGGCCAATGCCGTCTACTTCGTCCTGTCCGCGACGGGCATCGCATCGTTGATCATCGCGTCGCATCTGGTTTTCGCGATCATCAAATGGGTCGGGGTGGCCTACCTGGTCTATCTCGGGGCGAGCGCGCTGTTCAGCCGGTCCGGTGGGTTAAGCGTTTCCGAAGGGCCGAAAGCCGCCCCGCGCACATTGTTCGCACAAGGCTTCGTCGTGGAGTTCGCCAACCCCAAGGCGCTTCTTTATTTCGCGGCGATCCTGCCGCAGTTCATCGACATCACCCAACCCGTCGTTCCGCAGGTCGTCATCATGGGCGTTGCGACGCTTCTGATCGATGTGACGGTCTATTCGGGATACGCATATCTGGGACAGTCCATAGCGCGCAGCGGACTGAAGCCGTGGGCGACGCGCGCCATCAACGGCGTGGCGGGCAGCGCGCTCTGGCTGGCGGCATTCAAGATGGCGCGCATGCCCGGATAGAAAGGCGCGTCCGGCCCGACGAACCGGACGCGTTCGGCCTAAAGCTCCGCCATCACGGCTCGGAGCTTCTCCCTAGCCTCGCGCCTTTCCGTCTCGCCGATCACCAGCGGCGGGGCCATGCGCAGGACGTTGTCTCCGGCCGTGCCGACCATGAGCTTGTGCTCCAGCAGGCGTGTCTTGGCCTCCAGCTGGTCCCCGGGGACTTTCATCTTCAGACCGATGAGCAGCCCCTTGCCGCGCACCTCCTCGATCTTGTCGGGGAACTCGTCCTTCAAGCCTTCCAGGCTCTGGCGGAAGGCGTTGGAGATGTCGCGGACATGCTCCAGGAACTCCGGCTGGCTGATGCGGTCAAACACGGCGATGCCCGCCGCCATGGCGAGCGGGTTGCCGCCGTATGTCGTGCCGTGCGTGCCGGGGACCATGTGCTTGGCGGCTTCTTCCGTCGCGATCACCGCGCCCAGCGGGAAACCCCCGCCCACGCCCTTGGCGACGGCCATGATGTCGGGGTCCGCCCCGTCCACCCATTGGTGCGCGAAGAGCTGGCCCGTGCGCGATGCGCCGCACTGGACTTCGTCGTAGATCAGCAGCGCGCCGTGTTCGTCGCAGAGCTCGCGCAGGCCGCGCAGGCATTCCGGCGGCAGGGCGCGCACGCCGCCTTCGCCCTGGACCGGCTCGACCAGGACGGCCGCTGTGGTCTCTCCGATGGCCTCTTTCAGCGCGTCGTGATCGCCGAAGGGCAGGTTGACGAAGCCGGGGAGGCGCGGCCCGAAGCCTTCGAGATATTTCGGATTTCCGGCCGCGTTGATGGCTGCAAACGACCGCCCGTGGAACGCGCCGCCAAAGCCGATGATGTCGTATTTTTCCGGACGGCCTTCACCGTACTGGTAGCGCCGCGCCGTTTTCATGGCGAGTTCCAGGCTTTCCGTGCCGGAGTTCTGGAAGAAGACCTTGTCCGCCCAGGGCAGCGCCTCGCAGTAGCGGTCTGACAGCTCGACCTGTCCGGGCACCTTGAACATGTTGGACAGATGCCAGACCTTCTGCATCTGGGCGTGGACGGCTTCGGTGATGTCGGCGGGCGCGTGGCCCAGCGCGTTCACCGCGATGCCGGCGATGAAGTCGAGGTAGCGCTCCCCGTCCCCTGTGTAGAGATACGCGCCTTCGCCGCGTTCGAACACGATGTTCGGGGGATTGTAGCAATCGAAGAGGTGGTTGCCCTTGGCCATCAAAATCTCCTTGGCCTGACCGTAGATCCGCCAGCCTGCGCGAAGCACCAACCGGGCGGGAACCCCTCACGGATATTGACTTGGATTACAAACTCAAGGCTTATCCGTGGCCGGCGCGTATTCCAGCCCGAACCGGCCCATGACGGGCTGGGCTTCCAGTAGGAACGCCTTGCGGGTCGAACAGCCCTCGGGCGGGGTGTCGAAATCGATCACGCTGCCCGTCACGGTCGCGGACGGCCCCGACAGCCACGGATAGCCGGACGCGCTTTTGTCCCAGCCGACGATCTCGCCCATATTCCCGCGCAGCGACGACAGCAGGTCCGTGTAGTCCACCCGCTCCGGGAACGCCGCGATCATGTCGCCCTCCTCCGGCGTCCAGAGGATCAGGCATCCCTGCCACGTCCCGCTGAACACGGTCAGCGTCTGCAGCGGCGACTTGCGGTCGTCATGCATGTGGTAGCGCAGCGTCTCCAGCCGGTCCGGTTCGATCTGAGGCCTTGTCGGCGTGCAGAGCGCGTCGCCTGCATTGGTGTAGTGCGCGTGAAAACCCAGCGGCGAGCGGTTTTCCAGACGGAAGGCCGCGTTTGGCGTTCGCAGGAAAGCGGTGGTTGCGCCAGGCCCGAAGACGCCGTCCACTTCGCCGGAAACGAGATGATCGCCGCCGCCAAACTGTGCGGGATCGCCGAGCAGCGTGTTTTCGCCGTCGGGAGACGTATTGAGCAGGACCGCGTCCGCCGGAATGCGGCCGGGGTCGACAGGGTCCACGGAGCAGCGCAGAAGGGACGTATAGGCGGAGACGGCCGCATCGTCGATGCGGACCTGGGAGAGCGTGTTGGGCGGACGGCTCTCCAGCCCGCGGGCTATGCGGACCATCCGCGCATCCCGGTCCGTTCCGAGCCACATCTTAGGCTCAAGCTCGCGCGTTTCGGACTCGGAGGACGGCTTTTCCGCACACGCTGTGAGTGCGGCCAGCAGCGCGAGCGCGGCGACGGTTTTGCGGGCGCTCAAGACTTGATGCGCCAGCCCGCGCGGAACACGCCCCAAACCGCCAGGAAGAGCGCCACGTTCAGCGCGCCGATGAAGATCACGCCGACCATCAGGTTGCTGTCCGCCTCGCCCGTGAAGCCGTAGCGGAACCCGTCAATCAGATAGAAGAGCGGGTTGCCGAGGATCAGCGTCTGGAACAGCTCGGGCAGCACGTCGATGCGGTAGAAGGTACCCGACAGGAATGTCAGCGGCAGGATGATGAACTGGTTCACCACGGCGAGCTGGTCGAACTTTTCCGCCCAAAGACCGCTCAGCACGCCGACCATCGCCATCATCAGCGCGGCCGAGAGCCCGAAATAGAGCACGGCCCAGAGATGGTCCGGCACGAGCGGCGTGAAGAAGGACAGCGCAATGGCCGTCACGACCGCGACCAGCACGCCGCGCGTCGCCGCGCCGCCAATATAGCCCAGCGCCAGTTCGGTCGGCGACAGCGGCGGCATCAGCACATCGCTGATCGAGCCCATCAGCTTGCCCGTCATGATGGACGAGCTGGAGTTGGACGATGCGTTGTTGAGCACGCCCAGCATGACCAGTCCCGGCGCGAGGAACGCCATGAATGCGGTCGGGTCCGGGCGCAGCGCCGCGAAGGCGAGGACGAACACCGTCATGTAGAGCAGGTTGGAGATGATCGGAGCGAGCAGCGTCTGCGGGAAGATGCGCGTGAAGCGCTTCACTTCCTTCTTGTAGAGCGTCCAGAGCCCCATCCAGTTGACGGGACCGAGTTTGCGGGTTTGCGGCGTGACGGCCGTGTCGGAAAGCGTTGTGGGCATGGCGCGGCTTTAGGCGCGCGGGCGTCCCGCGCCAAGGGAGACCTCGCAGGACTTGCGTGCTTGCAACCAACGTTTTGCAACGCGCCTTGCCTGTGGACGAAGCCGCCACAATATCTTGATTTATGTGGACAGGAGCCGCCCCATATTTTGTGGTCGGCGATGGTCTTGCTACAAGATTTTCGTCAGAGGAAACAATATATTGTGTCCGCCCTCACCGGTGACGCCAGGACGGCGTCACCGGGCGGACCAACCCAAGGAGATCGTCCATGGCCTGGACCGAAGACCGCGTCGCAACCCTGAGCAAACTGTGGGCCGACGGCCTGTCCGCCTCCCAGATCGCCAAGCAGCTGGGCGGCGTCACCCGCAACGCCGTGATCGGCAAGGTCCACCGCCTCGGCCTGTCGGGCCGCGCCAAGCCGAGCCGCCCCAAGCCCGCCAAGACGGCGACCGCCGCGAAACCCGCCGCAGCCGCCAAGCCCAAACCGGCGCGTGCCGCGAAGGCCGCGCCTAAGCCCGCTGCCGCCGCAAAGCCGAGCGTGCCCGCCAAGCTGCCCGTCTCCACGGAGCCGCCGCTCGAGGCCAAGCCGCTCAAGGACGGGACCTACGCGACCATCCTCACCCTGACCGACCACATGTGCAAATTCCCCATCGGCGATCCGGCCGCCGACGAGTTCCGCTTCTGCGGCCGCAAGACCGACCCGGAAGAGCCCTACTGCACGGCCCACAGCATGGTGGCGTACCAGCCGTCTCGCCGCCGCAACAGCTCCGGCAAGATGATCAGCGTGGGCCCCGCTCCGACGACACGCAAACGTTTGCGTTAGGGCTGGCGGGACAAACCCGATTCATTGTCCCCGGCATTCATTGCCGGGGCCTCCATCGGGATTGGTCTCACGCTGCGTGGACC
>CAYULR010000065.1:7305-10800 GCA_964445685.1 uncultured Algimonas sp. | reverse complement strand
ATCGCCCTTATCGACATAGCTCTGCGGCAAGCCGTGATAGGAACAGATAATCTGCTGCGGCTCCCAGTCCAATGTGGCCAGGTAATCCGACAGGCTGTTCGCGAGCGCGGCGATAAAACCCGGTTCGCGGTAATAGTCGCGCATCAGACGCAGCTCCGGCACGTTCCATTTGCCGATCAGCGACTTGGCGACATCGTCATAGATCGACGCCGTCGTCGCGCCTGCATATTGCGGGTAGAGCGGGAGGACCGCGATCTTCGTGCAGCCTCGGGCCATCAAGCCTTGAAGGCCGGATTCGATCGATGGATTGCCGTAGCGCATGGCCGTTTCCACGATGACGCCATCGCCCAGACGTTCCTGCACACCTGCGACCTGTGCCCGGGTAATGCGGATAAGCGGCGCTTCCTCCCCCTCGCCCCAGATCGACGCGTAGGCTTCCGCAGACTTGGCCGGACGGGTGCGCAGGATGATGCCGTGCAGCACCGGGCACCAGATCCAGCGGCTCGTATCCACGACGCGGTAATCGTGCAGGAACTGCGCGAGATAACGGCGCGTGGCCTCCGGGGTCGGCGCATCGGGGCTGCCGAGATTGACCATGAGTAGTCCGACGGGCACGAGGCACTCCATTGGCTGAAAGGGACGTTGAAACGACGCTGCCCGCTCTTTACGGACGAAACAGCCATGCAGACGACCGGCACGACAGACAAGCCGGAACTATTCGGAGTTTTCCCATGAAAAGAGCCTTCCTCGCAACGACTTGCCTTGCCGTTCTGACCTTGGGCGCCTGCCAGGTCGAAAGCGGCGTCACGCGCACCGAAACCTCTGCCCCGGCCTCGTCCGTCGAGCAGGCTGCGGACCGTCCGACCGTGCAGGAAGCCCGGGAGTTCCTGGAACGCGCCGAGGCAGACATCGTGGAGTCCAACGCGATCGGCGCGCGGGCGGCCTGGATCAACGCCAACTTCGTGACGGAAGACACGAACGCGCTCGTCGCACAGACCTCCGCCGGCAGCTCCAAGCTCGCCACGCGCCTCGCCAACGAGGCCAAGCGCTTCAACGATTTGTCCCTGCCCGACGACATGCGCCGCAAGATCGAAGGCCTGAAGCGCGGGTCGAACTTTCCGGCTTCCACGCGCGAAGGCGCGGCCGAAGAGCTGTCGCAGATCATGGCGGGCCTGGATGCGAAGTACGCGCAGGGTCGCTTCGCGTTCGAAACGGACAATGCGGAGCTGAACGACCTTCTGGGTGACCGTCCGGATGGCACTGTGTTTCTGGGACAGGCCGTCTGGATGATGGCGAACCTGCGCGACCCCGATACGCTGGAGAAAGTCTGGACCGGTTGGCGCACGGTCAGCCCGTCCATGAAAGACGACTATGCGCGCATGGTGGAGCTGATCAACGAAGGCGCGCAAGAGCTCGGCTACGCCGATGCGGGCGCTCTGTGGCGCTCGGGCTACGACATGGATGCGGACGCCTTCGCGACCGAGGTGGACCGTCTCTGGGATCAGGTCAGCCCGCTCTACGAACAGCTCCACTGCTATGTCCGGGGCGAGTTGAACGAAGCCTATGGCAGCGAAGTCGTTCCGCTGGACGAGCCGATCCGCGCGGATCTGCTGGGCAATATGTGGGCGCAGCAATGGGGCAATGTTTACGAACTCGCCGCGCCTGCAGATGCGGCGGAAGGCGTGGATGTCACCGCTCTGCTGAAGGAAAAAGACTACGACGCCATGGCCATGGTGCGGGCCGCCGACGACTTCTTCGTCTCCATGGGCTTCGCGCCCATGCCCGATACGTTCTGGAAACGCTCCCTCATCACCAAGCCGCGCGACCGTGATGTACAGTGTCACGCCTCCGCTTGGAACCTGGACGATCAGGAAGATGTCCGCATCAAGATGTGCACCGAGGTTACGGGTGACGATTTCCAGACCGTTCACCACGAGATCGGCCATAACATCTACCAGCGCGCCTACAAGGACCAGCCGGTCTTCTACAAGGACGGCGCGAATGACGGTTTCCACGAAGCGATCGGCGACATGATCGCCCTGTCCATCACGCCGGAATATCTGGTCGAGATCGGCCTTCTGGACGAAGCGGACGTGCCGGGCGCGGACGCAGACATCGCCCTGCTGATGCAAAGCGCGATGGACAAGATCGCCTTCCTGCCCTTCGGCCTTCTGGTCGATAAATGGCGTTGGCAGGTCTTCGACGGCACGCTGTCGCCCGACGAGTACAATGATGGCTGGTGGGCGCTGCGCACGCAGTATCAGGGCATCCAGCCGCCGAACGAGCGTCCGGCTGACGCGTTCGATCCGGGGGCGAAGTACCATATTCCCGGCAATACGCCCTATATGCGCTATTTCCTCGCCCACATCCTGCAGTTCCAGTTCCACAAGGCCGCTTGCGAGATGTCGGGGTTCGAAGGTCCGCTGCACCGCTGTTCCGTCTACGGAAACGAAGAGGTCGGAAAGCGCTTCAACGACATGCTGGAAATGGGCTCCTCTCAGCCCTGGCCGGATGCGCTCGAAGCTTTCACGGGAACGCGCAACATGGATGCGTCGGCGATCCTCGATTATTACGAGCCCCTGATCGGCTATCTTGAGGCGGCCAATGAAGGTCGTACGTGCGGCTGGTCGAAGGAATAGGGTTAACGGAAGCGTAAGGTCCGAGTCGTTACGGCTCGGACATGGCGCAACCGTCTGATTCCCCGACCGCCGCGACGCGGGTCAACCGGCGCGTTCTCATCGTCACGGACGATGTGGGCGGGTCGATGCAACTGGTCGAGCATTTGCGCGACCTGTCCTTGGATGTGACCCTCACCGGCTATGACGGCAGTGGCGCACTCGACCTCCCGGTCCGAGCGCCCTCCGCCGTGCTCTGTTTCCTGTCCGACTATATTGAACACGCCACAGACATCGTCGCCAGGGTCCGGTCGCGTTTCGCCCCGCGCGACTTGCCCGTGTTGGGCCGACTGACGCGCGAAATTGCGGGCGATCATCCGTTCGACTCGGTTCTCTACGATCCCGTCCATGCGGTTCAGGTTGCTTTGCGCGCGGCCTCGCTCATCCGTCTGGGCCAGATGGAAGCGGAGATCCTGCGCCGCCGCGACACGATGCGCGAAACCTTCGGCCAGGACCTCCCCCTGCCCGTCGACACATCCGGACGCCCCGTGCGCGTTCTGTTCATCGGCCGCGCCGACCCGGCCTACATGGCGGTCGTCAATGCGCTTCAGGAAAAGAATATCGACGTCGTCGCGGCTTTCACGTCCTTCTCCGCCTTCGACTATCTGCACGAAGGCGCCTTCGACGCGGTCGTGATGAACGCGTTGGACGGCAGCGAACCGGCCATGACCATCGCGGAAACGATGCGGCGCAATCCGCGCCTGTTCCACGTGCCGACGCTGCTGCTGGTGCATCAGAAGACATTCCGCGACGCCGATGTCGCCTACGCGCACGGCGTGAAGGACCTGATCGACGCTTCAGCGCCCGCCGAGGAGTTGAG
>CAYULR010000065.1:3313-7295 GCA_964445685.1 uncultured Algimonas sp. | reverse complement strand
GTCTGGGAGCGAGCCGTCGCTCACCATCGCCGAGACCATGCGGCGCAACCCGAAGCTTTTCCAGGTCCCGACCCTCATGCTGGTCGACAAGGCGGAATTCCGCGAAGCCGACGCGGCCTACAAGGCGGGCGTCAAGGATCTCATCGATGCCTCGTCCGAACCCGAAGAGATTAGCGGCCGCGTTTTGGAGCTCGCCAATACCTGCCGTCTGCATGCGCGCCTGAAGACGGCCTTCAGCCATCTGGGCGGCGAATTCTGTTCCGACCCGGAGACAGGCGTGTTCAACCCCGCCTTCCTGACGGCGCACCTGAAGCGCGTCAGCCGCGATTGCCGCCTGCGCAACCTGCCGCTGACGATCCTGACGATCAAGCTCGTGCCCAAAGTGACCAGCGCGCTGAAGAGCGGCGCCGTCGCCGACGCCCTATCGCAGACCATCCGCAATATCGCCGACATGGTCCGCATGGAGGATGTCGTGGCCCGGATGGACAAGGACACAGTTATCATCGCCTTCCCGGAAGAGCACCGCAAGGACGTGGCCCGCATCGCGGCCCGCATTACAGAGATGGTCGAGACGAGCACCTATCCGTCCATCGACACGGGATCCGGCACATTGCGCATGGCGATCCAGACGGCGATCGTCGAGCAGGTCGAAGAGACGTCGGCTGCAGGTGAACCCGTCGCGTCCCGGGCATCTGTCAGCGCCTAAGCGGCTTCCTTCGCGGGCTGGTCGACGATCAGGGCCTTCACCGCTTTCTCCGCACCGCGCACCCGGGCCTTCGGCGTGTCGAAGTTGCCCTGCACCAGAATCGTCTGATCCGGGCGCAGACGCCAGCCGCTATTCTGCGTAATGGCGTTCATGACGACCGACGGGTCTTTCACGTCCGCATGACGCATGGACAGCACGACGCCTTTCGGGCCTGCATCCACTTTTTCGACGTGAGCCAGGCGGCATAGGCGCTTGATCTTCATGACCTTCAGCAGAGCATCCACCTCGTCCGGGAGCGGTCCGAACCGGTCGATCATCTCTGCGGCGAGTGCATCGCTATCCGTGTCGCTCTCCAGGTCCGAAATGCGGCGATAGAGCGACAGACGCAGGTTCAGGTCCTCGACGTAACCTTCCGGAATCAGCACTGCCACGCCGAGATTGACCTGCGGTGTCCAGGTCTGGTCGGCGACGCTGTCATCGTCCTTCAGTTCCGCGACCGCCTCTTCCAGCATGTGCTGGTACAGCTCCACGCCAAGCTCCTTGACGTGTCCCGACTGTTCTTCGCCCAGCGGATTGCCCCCGCCCCGCATGTCGAGGTCATGGCTCGCCAAGGTGAAACCCGCGCCCAGCGTGTCGAGCGATTGCAGGATTTTCAGGCGCTGCAGCGCGCCTTTGGTGGCGACATGTTCGTCCGGCATGGTCAGATAGGCATAGGCGCGGATCTTCGACCGGCCGACGCGCCCTCTGATCTGGTAGAGCTGCGCAAGGCCGAAACGGTCCGCGCGGTTGACGATCATCGTATTGGCCGTCGGGATGTCGATCCCGCTCTCGATGATGGAGGTCGAGAGCAGCACGTCATACTCTCCGTCGTAGAAGGCGCTCATGATGTCATCCAGAACGCCGCCCGCCATCTGGCCGTGGGCGATGACGTATTTTACTTCGGGTACGTTGGTGCGCAGGAATTCCTCGATACGCGGAATGTCCGCGATGCGCGGCGTGATGTAGTAGCTCTGTCCGCCCCGGTACTTCTCGCGAAGTAGCGCCTTGCGGATGGACACTTCGTCGAACGGCAGCACGTAGGTCCGGACCGCCAGACGGTCCACGGGCGGAGTCGCGATCAAGGACAGGTCCCGGATACCCGTCAACGCCATTTGCAGCGTCCGCGGAATCGGCGTGGCCGTCAGCGTGAGCATGTGAACATCCGCCCGCAACGCCTTGAGGCGTTCCTTGTGCCGGACCCCGAAGCGCTGTTCCTCGTCCACGATGACAAGGCCGAGGTTCTGAAAGCTCACCTGCTTGGACAGGACGGCATGCGTGCCGACAATGATGTCGACCTCGCCCTTGGCCAGCGACTCACGGGTGAGCTTGGCCTTGGACGGCGGGACAAGGCGGGACAGCTGCCGGACCTTCACGGGCATGCCCCGGAAGCGCTCCTTGAAGGTCTTGAAGTGTTGGCGCGCGAGCAGGGTCGTGGGCGCGACGATGGCGACCTGACGCCCCGTGATGGCGACGGCGAAGGCCGCACGGAGCGCGACTTCAGTCTTGCCGAAACCCACATCGCCGCAGATCAGGCGGTCCATCGGTTTGCCTGATGTCAGGTCTCCGAAAACGTCCTTGATGGCGTTCAGCTGGTCGTCCGTTTCCGCATAGGGGAAGCGGGCCGCGAACTCATTGTAGGCGCCGTGGTCGATTTCGATAGGCTCGATCGTCTTCATGGCGCGCTTGGCCGCGATCTTGATGAGCTCCGCCGCCATTTCGCGCAGCTTGCCCTTCGCCTTGGCCTTGCGGGACTGCCACGCCACGCCGCCTAGCTTGTCGAGCACCGCATTCTCGTTCGCATTGCCGTAGCGCGAGAGCAGCTCGATGTTCTCGACGGGCAGGTAGAGCTTGGACTCGCCGGAGTATTCCAGCTCCAGCGTGTCGTGCGGTGCGCCGCTGACGTCGAGTGTTTTCAGGCCTAGGTAACGCCCCACGCCGTGATCGATATGCACGACGAGGTCGCCGGGGTTGAGCGCGCTGGCTTCGGCGATGAAGTTCTTCGCCCGGCGCTTGCGGCCCCGGTTGACCAGGCGGTCGCCCAGAATGTCCTGCTCGGAGATGACGGCCAGGTCGCCCATGACGAAGCCTTGCTCGAGCGGCAGGATCACCGCCCTCACCTCGCCGGGCTCCACGTCGAAGGCGGCACGTCCGTCGCGCGCCATGGGTACGATGACGCCCTGGTCTTCCATGACGTTGGTCAGCCGCTCACGCGACCCTTCGGACCACGCCGCCATCCAGACACGGTGCTTGGTCTCGCGCAGGGCCTGAACGTGTTTGGAGACCGCGTCGAAAACGTTCACACTTTCTCTCTGGCGCTCGGCCAGGAAGCTCCGGCCCAACCGGGCACCGAAATCGACCTTGTCGCCTTCGTCGGGGGCATCGAACGCCGTATGTTGCCGGGTACGGAAAGGCGCGGTGATGTCGGACAGTTCGATCGGTAGAATGTAGAGCGCGTCCGTCGGCAGCGGGCGGTAGAGGCCGGCCGTCTTGGCGGGGTCGCCCGACCCGGTGTCCCGCGCCTCCTGATGCTCCCGCCGCGAGGTGTAGAAATCCTCGATCAGCGCTTCGCGCTCGGCCATCGCCTCGTTGACCAGCGGATCGAAGGCCACGATGGCTTCGGGGCCGACATAATCAAGCACGCTTTCCGTGTGGGCGTAGAAGAGCGGGAGGTAATGTTCGATACCCTGCGGACGGATACCGTCCGAGACGGACGAATAGACCGGGTCCCGGCTGACGCCGCCGCCAAAGGCCGCGATGTAGCTTTTGCGGAACTGGCTGATCGTATCTTCCTCGATGAAGACTTCGCTGACTGGGGCAAGGGTCAGGCTCTTCAGCTTGTTCGTCGTGCGCTGCGTCTCGACGTCGAATTCGCGTACGCTCTCCAGCTCGTCGCCGAAGAAATCGAGGCGGAGCGGGATTTTGCGTGTCGGCGGGAAGATGTCGATCAGACCGCCCCGGACCGCATAGTCGCCCGGCTCCACCACGGTGGAGGCTCGGACATAGCCATTGCGCGACAGGTAGCTCTCCAGGTTCTCGCGGCGCACATCGTCGCCGACCTTGGCGCGGAAGCCCGCGCCCTTGATGACCTTGCGCGGGGGCACGCGCTGCAGGATGGCCGACACGGTCGTCACCACGATCAAGGGCTTGGACGCCTTCACGGCCAGCAGGCTGTAGAGCGCCCCTGCCCGCCGCGCAGCCAGCACGCGGCTGGGCGAGACGCGGTCATAGGGCAGGCAA
>CAYULR010000065.1:0-3303 GCA_964445685.1 uncultured Algimonas sp. | reverse complement strand
CTACGAACAGCACGCGGCCGGATGTCTTCACCGCCGCGCGCGTCACGACCAGCGCGTCCGGCCCCTCGGGCAGGCCTGCGGCGGTCAGCGAAAGATCGGGGCCGACATATCTGGAAAGCTGTATCTGCATGTTGGTCCGCTTACGGTTCGGGCAGGCCCTCTAGAAAGGACGGCTCCGAACATCAACACATCCGGTCCATCGGGGTCGTGGCAAAAGGATGCATGACCCATGTGTAAAGTTCCCGAAAGACTGTTGCCATGTCGGATGTGGTGATGGACGCGCTTCAACAAGCAAGGGAATGACGACCATGACACACCGAACAACGCGCAAGCCTCTCGCCTCGGCCCTGATCCTGACGGTGGGCCTGTGCCTGGGCGCCTGTGCCTCGACCGGTGCGGACTACACGCCGATCGTGGACGGGACGAAAAGCGCCTCTTTCGACTCCGATCTGCTCGAATGCCAGGAATTGGCCCGCACGCGGGAATATGACAATGCGGATACGAAGTCTGATGCGGCGGTCGGCGCCGGGGTCGGGACGGTGATCGGCGCTCTCAACGGCAGCCTTGCGGAAGCTGCGGCCGGAGCCGTCATCGGCGGCGTGTTCGGAGCCGGCGAAGGTGCGCTGGAAACACGGGGCGAGCGCAAGGAAATCGTCAAGGCCTGCATGACCAACCGCGACCACAATGTCGTCGGCTGACGACTAGCCGATCTTGGGCCGGTAGATCCTGAGCTTTTCGAGCAGAGGCGTGTCGTAGTTCGCGGGAACGGGCAGCGTCTCGATGATCCACGCATAAATGTCGTGGTCTTTCGCGCCCAGAAGATCCTCGAACATGAGGATTTCCTCGTCCGAGAGGCTCGGCCCATGCTCGCGGGCAAACCCGCCCAGGATCATGTCGGCTTCTTTGAAGCCTCGGTAGTGCGCGCGGTGGATCAGGCGCTTGCGGCGCGTATCCATGTCGATCGTGTCTGTCTTTGAAGTCATGCGGGCCACATAGTGAAGGCGGCCTGCACTGTCACGCGCGGGACGCTTGCACGCGCGGTCTTGCCGCGCCAATTGAGCGCTATGAGACCCCCGATCCTCAATCCGTGGTTCTCCGACATCCGGTCGCTCAACGGTGTGGGCGACAAGGTGGCGGAAAGCCTGGAGCGCGCATTTTCCGTGCGTTCGCCCGCGCGGCTGCGCGATCTGCTCTTGACGCCGCCCTCCAACCTGGTCGACCGCAGCAACCGCCCCGGCATCGCCGGCGCGATGCAGGGCGACGTGGCGACCTTCCTCGTGACCGTGGGGCGGCACTTCCCGCCCAGCAACAAGTCGCGTCCCTACCGCATAAAGGTCTATGACGAGACGGGCGAGATGATGCTGGTCTTCTTCAAGGGCTACGCATCGTCGCTGGAGCGCCAATATCCCGAAGGCGAGCAGCGGCTGATCTCCGTCAAGGTTGAAATCTACAATGCCGAAGCGCAGATGAACCGCCCGGACTACGTGCTTGCTCCGGACCAGGCGGATCAGCTGCCCTCGTTCGAGCCCGTCTATCCGCTGACGGCGGGCCTGTCACCGAAGGTCGCGCGCAAGTCCGTCTGGTCCGCGTTAAAGACGGTCAGCCTGGGCGATCCCATGTCGGAATGGATCGACCCGGAATTCCTCAAGCGCAATGACTGGCCCGGCTTCAACGAAGCCGTCATCCGGATGCACCAGCCGGACCATGTCGTGGATGCGTTCGCCAACGCCCCGATACGTCGCCGCCTCGCCTATGACGAATTGCTGGCCAAGCAGCTGGCCATGGCGCTCGTGCGGGCGCGCAACCGCAGCCTGAAGGGCGACGCGCTGTCGGCCAAGGGCGAGTATGTGGACGACGTGCTGCGCGCTTCGCCTTTCCCACCGACCGGAGCTCAGGCCCGCGCGTTCGAGGAGATCAAGGCGGACATGTCCTCGCCCTCGCGCATGGCGCGGTTGCTCCAGGGCGATGTGGGCGCGGGCAAGACCTTCGTGGCGGCCCTGTCTGCAGCGTTCGCCTGTGAAGCAGGCGCGCAGGTTGCCGTCATGGCACCCACCGAAATCCTCGCACGCCAGCACGCTGAGACACTGTCTTCCATGCTGGAGCCGGCGGGACTGGTCGTCGAAGCGCTGACAGGCCGCGACAAAGGCAAGCCGCGCGAAGCCATCAATGCCGGGCTCTCCCAAGGCCACATCGACGTTGTTGTCGGCACGCACGCCCTCTTCCAGGACGGGGTGGAGTTCGACCGCCTCGGCCTCGTCATCATCGACGAGCAGCACCGTTTCGGCGTGCGCGACCGACTGCGCCTGACGGAGAAGGGCGAAGCGCCGGACCTGCTGGTCATGACGGCGACGCCCATTCCGCGTACGCTCGCACTGACCAGCTATGGCGACCTGGACATTTCGATCTTGGACGAAAAGCCCGCCGGGCGGCAGCCCATCGAGACGGTCGCCCTACCCTTGCAGCGCCTCGACGACGTTATCGACGCGGCGGGCCGGGCAGTGGAGAAAGGCGATCAGGTCTATTGGGTCTGCCCCCTGGTGGAAGACAGCGACGTCATCGACCTCTCATCGGCCGAGGACCGGCACCGCCAGCTGACGGCCGTGTTCGGCGAACGTGTCGGACTGCTGCATGGCCGCATGAGCGCGATGGAAAAGGAGTCCTTGAGCCGCGCTTTCAAGGCTGGACGCTACGACATCCTCGTTGCGACGACCGTCATCGAAGTCGGCGTGGATGCGCCCAACGCGACCGTCATGGTGATCGAACACGCAGAGCGCTTCGGGCTTGCCCAGCTGCACCAGTTGCGGGGCCGGGTGGGCCGGGGTGACAAGAAGTCGAGCTGCATCCTGCTCTACAAGAACCCGCTGAGCGAAAACGGCAAGGCGCGCCTGAACATCTTGCGCGAGAGCGAAGACGGCTTCCTGATCGCCGAGAAAGACTGGGAGCTTCGCGGTTCGGGCGACCTTCTGGGCGCGGCGCAGTCCGGCGTCCCGCGCTTCCGCCTTGCCAACCTCGACAAGCACAAGGACCTGCTCGAAACCGCGACGCAGGATGCCCGCCTGCTCGTGGAACAGGACCCGGAACTGACGAGCGAACGCGGGCAAGCCGCGCGGGCGCTGCTCTATCTGTTCGAGCAGGATTACGGCATCGCGATGATGCGCGCGGGCTAGCTGAGCGTTTCGTCCCGCAGCGGTACGGTGGGCTTGTCCGGCGTGTAGTCTTCCAGCGCTTCGTTGGACGAGACCATGCCGCCCGAAATGATCATCTTCGCCCCCTCCTCCGGCGTCATGTCGAGCAGCTTCACTT
>CAYULR010000064.1:6328-10824 GCA_964445685.1 uncultured Algimonas sp. | reverse complement strand
GCGTCATATCCCGCTCTTGCAGGAAATAGACAGCGTGGCTTTCGCGCTCAGCAAACAGAGCCACGAGCGCATTCGCACCCGTCACCTCTTCGCGGCCCGAAGACTGCACGTGGATGACCGCGCGCTGGATCACGCGGTGGAAGCCGGCCGTGGGGCGGGCCTCTTCGAATTCCTCGACGACAAGCGAAGCGAGGTCTTCGTCCAGATAGCGCGTCACATCCTGACGCAGGGGTTCGATGTCGACACCGCACGCCGTGATCACGGCGGCTGCGTCATTGTCATCCAGCAGCGCGAGCAGCAGGTGCTCCAGCGTTGCCAGCTCGTGTTTACGGTCACTGGCGAGCGTCAGGGCGCGATGGATGGTTTCTTCCAGAACTGGAGAGAATGATGCCATAGTTAGCCTTCCTTTCGACTAGCAGACTTGGGAAGTCGCGGACGGGTTTGCAATGCGGCGAAGTGGGGCGGGGCCGCACGAAAGTGTGAAAGTTTGGTCGGGTTTGAAGTGGGGCAAGAAACGGGTGTGCAAGATGCCGAGACACTTGCGCCGCCCCCGGCATTTATTGCCGGGGTCTCTGGCTTGACTTGAACGAGGATTGGACTTGTCGGCATTGGATCGCGACCGATGGAGGCCCCGGCAGTAAATGCCGGGGACAAAGCTGTCGGAATGAGGTTGTCCCTCACGAACGCCCCAACGGTTGAATGACCCTGGCTGCCAACCCGCGCGCCATGCGCGCGGCGTTTCGCTGAATTTGATCCAAAGGGATCAAACCCTCTCGGCAAAGCCGAGACCGCGTCACGCCTTCTCCAACGTGCACTGCAAAGGATGCTGGTTCCGCTTCGCGGCGTCCATGACCTGCGCGACTTTCGTTTCGGCCACTTCGAACGTGTAGACGCCGCACGTGCCGATGCCGGTCTGGTGGACGTTGAGCATGACCTGCGTCGCTTCTTCCTGGGACTTCTTGAAGATGCCCATCAGGATCGAGACCACGAATTCCATCGGCGTGTAGTCGTCATTCATCAGAAGGACGCGGTACATGGATGGCTTCTTGGTCTTTTCGCGCGTCTTGGTCGCGACGCCGCGTTCCATGCCGTCATCCGTGTCGCCGCCGCCCGGAATGCCGCCAGGTTTCCCGTCTTCGGGTCCGGCCATCCGCAGGGCGTCGTCAGTGTAGGGCATGTCGTCGGTATTCGGCATAGGCGTGTGGCTTAATCCTGTAGCGTCGGTTTGCAAAGCGGCCCAGAGGTTTGGCGGCCTCTCTCCTTGGGACGGATTGTCCCACGCGGACGTTCAAAAAAACATCCGCCGGACCGGCGACCGGTTAAGGGCTGTTAACCCTGTTTCAACCCGGACGGCCTTAACCGTGCGCCATGAACTGGGTTCGCCGCGCACTGATTTCAATAGCTGCCGTGTTTGCCGTGGCATCCGCCGCCAGCGCGGAGGCGCAAGGCCGCTATGCCTCGATCATCGTGGACGCCAACCGGCTGGACGTGCTGCACGCCCGCCAGATCGATGCGCCGCGCCATCCGGCGAGCCTGACCAAGCTGATGACGCTCTACCTCACCTTCGAGGCGCTGGATGCCGGGATGGCGACGCTGGACCAGTCCGTGACCGTCTCCCCGCGCGCCGCCGCCACCCCGCCCGTATCGATGGGCCTGAAGGCCGGGCAGAGCGTGCGACTCGACACGCTCATCCAGGGCGTTTCCGTGCGCAGCGCCAACGACGCCGCCGCCGTGCTGGCCGAAGCGCTGGGCGGGACGGAAGCGGCCTTCGTGGCACGCATGAATGCGGTCGCCGCCGGGCTCGGTATGCGCGGGACGACCTTCCGCAATCCGCACGGCCTGCCGGATGCGGCGCAGATCACCACGGCGCGGGACATGGCGAAGCTGTCCGTCGCCCTGCTGGAGCGCTTTCCCCATCACTACCACTATTTCGGGCAGACCCATTTCCGCGGCGCGCGCAACACGAATGCGCTTCTGAAGCGTGCGGACGTGGACGGGTTCAAGACGGGATATACGCGGGCGTCTGGCTATAACCTCGTCATCAGCGCCATCCGGGGCGAAGACCGCATCGTCGCCGTCGTGCTGGGCGGCGCGTCGAGCGGGTCGCGCAACAGCCATATGGCAGACCTGATCGACCGGGGCTTCGAGGTGATTGGCCAGACGCGCCCCGAGACCAGACCTGATTCTGCGCTCATCACGGCAAGCACGGCTCCCACCGGCCCGGCCGTCTGGGCGTTGCAGATCGACGGGTTCGACAGCGTCGCCGAAGCCGCCATCCTGTCCGAGACGTTGGCCCGCGCGGCCGGGCGCGGCGTGGCGGGCGGTCGGCGCGTCGTGCGCGGCGCAGAGGTCTCACACAGCATCCGCGTCGACGGCCTCGACCAGGCGACGGCGCGGGCGCTTTGCGCGGACCATGGTGCGCTGCTCTCCATCCCGCCTCGCCGATGCAAGGTTTTATCCGTCGCCACTTCCGGCTAGGAGGCCCCTCGTCCATCCCGACGCGAGGCCCGCATTGACCCAGACAGACCCCTCCCGCGTTCCGACCGTGCGTTCCGTCACGGCGCTACGCGCCCGCATGGATGCCTTCAAGGAAGACCGCAAACGCACCGCGCTCGTCCCGACCATGGGCGCGTTGCACGAAGGCCACCTGTCGCTGGTGCGCATCGCCAAGCGCGTCGCAGACAAAGTCATCGTGTCCATCTACGTCAATCCGGCGCAGTTCGCGCCCGGCGAGGATTTCGAGGCCTATCCGCGCGACACGCTGGCGGACCTCGAACAGCTCGCGGCGGAAGGCGTGGACCTGGTCTACCTGCCCGACCCGGACAGCATGTATGCCGACAATCACAGCACGCGCGTGCTCGTCGGCGGTGTCGGAGACGGTCTGGAGACGGACCACCGCCCGACCTTCTTCCACGGTGTCGCGCTCGTCGTGCTGAAACTCTTCCAGCGTGTGCGGCCCGACCTGGCCGTGTTCGGCGAGAAGGACTTCCAGCAGCTCGCCGTGATCCGCCGGATGGTGCGCGACCTCGACGTGCCCGTCGAAGTGCTTGGCGCGCCGATTGCGAGAGACCCCGAAGGCCTCGCCCTGTCCTCGCGCAACCGCTATTTCGACGACGCCCAGACCGGGACGGCGCGGCAACTGAACGCCGTGCTGTTCGCGGCGCGCGACGCACTCCAGGCCGGAGCCGACCCGCAAGAGACGCTGGCCAAGGCCAAGGCCGACATCCTCGGCGCGGGCTTCGATTCCGTCGACTATGTCGCCCTTGCGGATGCCGAAACGCTGGAGCCCGTCGGGAACACGCTTCCGAACACACCCCTTCGCCTGCTCACCGCCGGACATTGCCACGGCGTGCGCCTTATCGACAATTGCGCGGTCAGCGCCCCGGAGACGTCCTCATGATTACGCTTCATCACCTCGAGAACTCGCAATCCATCCGTATCCTCTGGCTGCTGGAGGAACTGGGCGGCGAATACGGCTTCAAGATGTATGACCGCGACCCGGAGACCATGCTGGCCCCGGCCGAGTTCAAGGCCGTCTCCCCGCTGGGCACCGCGCCCGCCATCACGGACGGCGACGTGTCCCTGTCGGAGAGCAACGCCATCATCGACTACATCCTGGACAGGACGGACGGCCACGAGCTTCGCCCCGCGCCGGGTGATGCGGACCGGGCGGACTACCTGTTCTGGTTCCACGCGGCGCAAGGGTCCTACCAGTCGTTGCAGACGGGCCGTTTCGTGAACAGCCTCGCCGTGGAGCGTTCGCCGCGTCTCGTGCGCGGGATCATCCGAAAGGTGATGGGGATGCTGGACGGAGCCTTCTACGGACCGCGCCTGTCGGCGATCGCCGCGATGATGGAAGACACGCTGTCGCGCCATCCCTTCCTGGCGGGCGAACGGTTCACCGCCGCCGACATCGCGTTCGGCTACACGCTGCAGATGGCGTCCATGCGCGGCGACCTGGCGGAGGACTACCCGCACACCCAGGCCTATGTGGAACGGATGGAAGCCCGCCCGGCCTGGCAGGCGGCGCTGGCCAAGGACGGCAAGTTCAACGGCATCCCGACCTAGGCACGCTCCGCCCTAGAGCGCCTTCACCATTGTATAGAGAGGGACCGGCACGGCGCCGGCCCGGTCCTCGAACGCGGCCTCTACCGTGTAGCCGCACTTCAGGTAGAACGGCTTGCCCGCCTCGGTGGCCGCCATTTCAAGCGCGCGGAACCCCGCCTCGCGGGCGGCCTCCTCGAACGGGGGCAAATCCTGCGACGACGACATCACCGTTTTCGCTGGCGTCTCAAACAAAGGTCCTGAGCCACCCGCCTACAAATCGGAAACGACAAGGAACGCTGAGTTCGTTGCCTGTGCACTTAAAATATCACAGAAGCATGACGTTTTTTTCTGAAATCGGTCGGAGTCTACAATGGCGGCCTCATTTGCCCTTGCGGGCACCTCCACCGCTGCGGGTGTTGGCGGCAGCAGCCCGCCGCTCCTCCTCCTGG
>CAYULR010000064.1:5323-6318 GCA_964445685.1 uncultured Algimonas sp. | reverse complement strand
CCGGTCCAGGATTAGCCGCGCCACGCCGCGCCGCGTATGGTCCGGATCGGTGAACATGGCACGGATGCGGGCGCGTTCGGTCTGCGGGTCGAGCGGCCGGGGGCTCCGCCCGCTGGAGGCGTTGTTGCCGTAGAGCGTCGCGCGGTAGGACCAGCCCCCGCATCCGGCGAGCGCCGGACCGTTTTCCGTCTGCGCAAACACACAAAAGTAAGTCCGGTCCCGGATGAGCTGCGTATCAAGCCCCATCGACAGACGGGAGGCTTCGATCTGCTCGGTGGACAGGTAGGCGGCCTGCAGCTGCTCTATCGCGCGTTCCTGCAAAGTGCGGATGGCGTCCGCATCGTCCAGGGTCGCGATCCTGAGCCCGAGTTTATCCAAGGTAAATCTCCACGCAACATTTGTTGCCTAAAAGTCACAATCGCCTCCGAAAGTCTGACTTCGCAGTCAAACTTCGTTGCCGGGCCTACCTCCCAACCGTAACGAAGGCAAAGTTTGCCTTGAGAATGATCAAAATTCTCCGGCCGGACTTTTGTGCTGAAGTAGGGAGAATAATATGCACACAACACGAACAAGACAGTGGCTTGCCGCCACCGTGTCGACGTCCATCGTCGCCATGAGCCTGTATGCAGGCACCGCAGCCGCCCAGGATGCGGAATTCGTCGAAGACGACGAGATCATCACGATCGGCACGCGCCGCACGCAGCGCTCCGCCGCTGACACGCCCGCCCCCGTCGACGTCATTTCCGGCATCGAATTCACCCGCAACGCGTCCGACGACGTGCAGGACCTGCTCCGCACCGCCGTGCCGTCGTTCAACATCAACACGCAGCCCATCTCCGATGCGGCCTCCATCGTCCGCCCCGCCAACCTGCGCGGCCTCTCCCCCGACCAGACGCTCGTCCTGGTGAACGGCAAGCGCCGTCACCGCGGCTCCGTCATCTCGTTCCTCGGCGGCGGCATCTCGGACGGCGCGCAAGGCGTCGACATCTCCGCCA
>CAYULR010000064.1:0-5313 GCA_964445685.1 uncultured Algimonas sp. | reverse complement strand
ATCCCATCCATCGCCCTGAAGCAGGTCGAAGTCCTGCGTGACGGTGCGTCCTCGCAATACGGCTCCGACGCCATCGCCGGCGTTCTGAACTTCGTCCTGAAGGACTCCCCGGACAGCGGCACGGTCGAGTTCAAATACGGCTCCACCTATGCGGGTGACGGCGACAATTGGCGCCTGTCCGGCAATGTCGGCCTGCCCCTGGGCGACAAGGGTTTCGTCAACCTGTCCGCCGAATATGGCGACACGGACGGCACGGTTCGGTCCGTCGTGCGCAATGACGTGCTCGGCCTGATCGCGGCGGGCAACACCGCCGCCGCGGACTTCCGCACAATCAACACCTTCACCGACGAAGTCCCGCAATATTGGGGTCAGCCGGACGTGTCCGACGACTTCAAGTTCTTCATCAACAGCGCGCTGGAACTCAATGAGAGCGTGGAAGTCTACCTGTTCGGCAACTACGCCTCGCGCAACGTCGAAGGCGGCTTCTTCTACCGCAACCCGACCAACCGGGGCGGCGTCTACCGTGGCCCGACGGTCGATCCTCTGACAGGCCTGGCGGACCCGAACGGCGTCGCCTCCGTGCGCGTTGGCGATCTGGACGGTCTGAACTTCGGCGGTTCCTGCCCGGCCGGTATCCCGCTGACGGGCAATAACGGCCTGATCCCCGACCCGACCATCTTGGGCCAGGTGATTTCGGACGATAACTGCTTCTCCTTCGTCGAGACCATTCCGGGCGGTTTCGTGCCGCGCTTCGGTGGCGACAACAAGGATTACGGCGTCTCCTTCGGTCTTCGCGGCGATCTCGGCCTGTTCGGCGATCTGGGCTATGACCTGTCCCTGACGCATGGCCGCAACCGCACGGACTTCTTCATCCGCAACACGGTGAACGCCTCGCTCGGCCCGAACACGCCGCGCGACTTCATCCCGGGCGCGCAGCAGCAGACGGAAACCATCCTGAACGCCGACTTTGCCTACCTCGTCCCGATGGGCATGGCGTCCGACCTGTCCATCGCCTTCGGTGCGGAATACCGCGAAGAGACGTTCGACCTGTTCCAGGGCGACCCGCTCTCCTTCGCGCTCGGCCCGCTTGCGGACCAGGGCTTCTCGTCCAGCTCCAACGGCTTCGGCGGCTTCGCCAACGACAGCTCCGCCACGCAGGACAGCTACTCGCTCTACACCGAGCTGGAAGCTGACGTGACCGACGCGCTGACGCTGCAAGGCGCCCTGCGCTACGAGGACTACTCCGCCTTCGGCGACACGCTGGACTACAAGATCGCAGGCCTTCTGAAGGTCGGTGACAATGTGCGTCTGCGCGCATCGCACAGCACGGCGTTCCACGCCCCGACGGCCGGTCAGGCCAACATCACCAACGTCACGACGCAGAATGTCGGCGGCGTTCTGATCGACCAGGGCACGATCCCGCTCTCCTCCGCTGCGGGTCAGCTGGCGGCCGACTTCATCCAGGCGACGTTCGGCGAACGCCCGACGCTTGGGCCGGAAGACGCCGTCATCTACACGGCCGGCGTGGCCTTCGATGCGGGTCCGACGAACTGGACCGTCGACTTCTACAACATCGAAGTCGAAGACCGCATCGCGCTGGGCGCGAACGTCAACTTCCTGTCCGCCCTGCAGAATGCAGGCGCGACGGCGACGGACGTGTCTTCCGCCATCACGGAACTGGCGAACAACAACACGATCAACCGCGCCGACTTCGTCGGTCTGGAAGACCTGTCGCAGTTCCGCTTCTTCACCAACTCGTTCGACACGCGCACACGCGGCGTCGACATTGTAGGCCGCATGCCGTTCGACTTCCTGAACGGCTCCTCCGAGCTGACGCTCGCCGCGAACTACAACGAGACGGACGTCACGGATGTCGGTTCGGTCAACCCGATCAACGCCACGCGCGTCGCCAACCTCGAAGACCAGCTTCCTAACTGGAAGGGCTTCGTCCAGTGGTCGCACTCGCAGGGCGCATGGCGCGGACTGCTGCGGGCCAACTATTTCGGCCAGTGGGACGATGTCGGCAACGGCTTCCCGGACCGCTCGTCCGAGCTGCTCGTCGATGCGGAACTGGGCTACGAAGTCTATGAAGGCATCGAGCTGATCGTCGGGGCGAACAACCTGTTCGACAACTTCCCGGACGTGAACCCGGATGCAGGCGTCCTCGGACAGCTCTACCCCGAAGCGGCCCCGACCGGTTTCGCCGGCGGCCAGTACTACGGAAAGATCCGCATCAACTTCTAAGGTGCGGACAGTCCGAACCCGGACAGTCCAAACGAAGAGGCCCGGTCAACCGACCGGGCCTTTTTCATGTCTACCAAGCGCCGAGTTCGACCAGCTTCTTCATCAGCTGGGGCGGCAGGGCATCGCCCTCGCCCAGATCCCCGTCCAAGTCGGCGGGCGCGTCCTCGGGCTTCAGGTAGCGCCATCCCTGGAAGGCACGGCGCGGCGTCGGCACGACCGGGATCAGGGTCGGCTCCATCAGGATGGAGCACGCCTTGCGCCCGGCCTTGGTCGTTTCCTCCAGGCCCACGATCGGATTGCGGCACAGGATCATGCCCTTGATGACCCAATAGATCGACCCGCCCGCCTCGATGGCGTCCTTCTGTTTGGGGAACATGCGCGTGACGTGTTCGTGGTGCGCGGACAGCCCCTTGGCCGTGCGGCGGCGCACCACCGTCTTCTGCCAATCGGCCAGCGTGTGGATCGACTGGGACCCGACGGAGAGTTTCTGGAGGTGCATCACGACTCGTCCGAGATTAAACACGGCGCAAGCTTCTGCAAGCCGGGGAGCTGCATGGAGCGTGCAGGAGGGCGCAAGAGAGTGGCGCGGCGGCGATCCGTCGCCTAGTCTGACCTCATGAAACGCCTCCTCCCCCTGACCTTCCCCCTGTTTTTCCTCGCTGCCTGCAGCTCGACCGCGCCCGCCGAAGACCCGCGCCCAAACGTCGTGATCGACACCGAACTGGGCGAGATCGAGGTGGAGGTCCATCTGGACACCGCGCCCATTTCCGGCGGGGACTTCCTGCTCTACGTGGACGAAGGCCTCTATGACGGCGAAGGCTTCTACCGGACCGTGCGACCGGACAACGATCCGCGCGGCATGGGAATGAGCCTGATCCAGGGCGGCGTGCTGTCGGTCGGAACGGCCACGGACGGCTACGGCGAATTCGCCACCGCGCCCATCGCCCACGAACGCACCACCGAGACGGGCCTGTCCAACACGCGCGGCACGCTCAGCATCGCACGGCTGGAGCCCGGCACGGGAAGCGCGGGCTTCTTCTTCATCAATATCGGGGACAACAGCTTCCTCGACACGGGCGGCACGCGCAATCCGGACGGCGAAGGCTATGCGACGTTCGCGACCGTGGTGCGCGGCATGGACGTCGTCGAAGCCATCCAAGCCCGTGAGGCCGAAGGCGTGAGCCCCAGCCCGGCAACGGCCAACCAGTACCTGACCGACCCCGTCCGGATCGAGCGCGCCTACCGCGTCGGAGAAGAGCCGCGACCCCCCTCCCAGAACAGGGCGGACCTCGTCTCCACCCTGACGACGGAGGGCCGCGTCTGGCGCGCCGAGTCCCACACGGACTGGGACTTCAACGCCTATCCCGCGCTGCGCGACGCCCGCCTGACGTTCGAGCCGCTGGGCCGAGGCGTCAGGGTCGGCACTCATGACGGGTGCAATGGCGGCGCGGTGATCGACTCCGACGGCGACCCGGCATCCGTGCGGTTCGGCCCTGACGGATCGCTGGACCAGGACTATCTCGTCCTCGCCACGCAGATGGGCTGCTTCGACGAGCAGCGCTATATCGGCATCGACCTGCCCGCCCTCTTCTCCGAAGGCGCCGTATGGTCCCTCAAAGGCCAAAACCGCCTGCAGATCCAAACCCCCGACCACACAGCCGTCTACGTCGCGACGAATGCGTCGGCGCGTTAGACATCCCCGCCCCGCTTCGCTAAGCGCGCGGGCATGAGTGATGCTCCCATCCAGGTCGATCTGGTTTCCGATTTCGTCTGCCCGTGGTGCTGGCTCGGCTACAAGCAGTTCATCGACGCCGCCAAGGGCTCGAACCCCAAGCCCGCCCTGACATTCCGCCCCTACATGCTGGACCCGAGCGTCCCGGATGAGGGGCAGGACTACAAAGACTATATGCGCGCCAAGTTCGGCGAGGGCTCCGGTGATCGCTTCAAGGACAGCCGCGCCCATCTGGAGCGCGTGGGCGCGGAGCGGGGCATCGACTTCGACTTTTCCGCCATCACACGCCGCCCGAACAGCCTGGCCGCGCACCGCGTGATGAAGTGGGCGCAGGGGCAAGACGCTGGCCCCGCTGTCGCCGAAGGCATCTTCCGCGCCTATCACGAGCGCGGCGAGGACATTGGCGATGCGGACGTGCTGGTCGGTATTGCGGAGGCGGCAGGGCTGGACGGAACGCTGGTGCGCGAGCTGCTCGGCGGCGACGACGACAAGCTGGAGATCCAGCAGGAAGCCATGTTCTTCAAGGGCCTCGGCGTGTCCGGCGTGCCAACCTTCATCTATAACGGACAGTTCGCCGTGCAGGGCGCGCAGGAACCGGACAAGCACAAGCGCGCTTTCAAGGAAGCGCTGAAAAATCCACCACAAGGCTAAGGGGGCCTACCCATGACCACATTCCAGATCGTCGCGCTCTACGTCGCGTTGAGCCTCATCTTCAATCCGTACCTGATGCTGCGCGTCGGCAAGGGACGGTTGTCCAAGCAGATCAATCTGGGCGACGGCGGGGACCCGGACATGATCGCCCGCGTCCGCGCCCACGGCAACTTCACCGAAGTCGCGCCGCTGGCCCTGATCGGCCTGGTCGCGATCGCCATGATGGGCGGCTCGCCGCTCCTGCTGCACATTTTCGGCGGGGCCTATTTCGTGGGCCGCATCCTGCACTTCCTCGGCATGCGCGGCACGTTCGGCCAAGGCCGTCTGATCGGCACGGTGCTGACACTGCTCGTCTTTTTCGGTCAGGCCGCCTACCTGCTCTACCTCATCTTCATTCACGGACCTGTCTAGTTGGCCCTTTCCGACCCCCTCTCCCTCGAACCGCTGGATGCGCCGCTCGGCACGCTGATCGACCGGGCGCTTGCCGCCGGGGCAGATGCCGCTGATGCGCTGGGCCTGTACGGCCGCGCGGCCTCCATCGCCGTGCGCGGAGGGGAGCTGGAGGACATCGACAATAGCGAAGGCTTCGATGTCGGTCTGCGGGTCATCGTGGGCAATAAGCAGGCCTGCGTCTCGTCTTCGGATCTCTCATCGGGCGCGCTGGTCCGGCTGGCGGAACGCGCCGT
>CAYULR010000063.1:8732-10946 GCA_964445685.1 uncultured Algimonas sp. | reverse complement strand
CCTATCTGGTCCGCCGCCTGCTGGAGAACGGGGCGAACAGCTCCTTCGTGTCCAAGGTGACGGACGAGGATGTCAGCGTGGACGAGATCATCTCCGACCCGTTCGAGGAGACGGGGACAACGATGCTGTCGCGTCCGAGGGAGACGACGGAACCGCATGTGAACAGCCGGGGGTATGATCTGCGTGACCCGGATGTTGTAAAAAAACTTCTAGGAGCGGAGCCGACCCCGGCATTTATTGCCGGGGCCTCTGGCTTGGACTCCGAACGACAGGGTCAAACAGCCGTGGGACAAAGTTCGATGGAGGCCCCGGCAGTGAATGCCGGGGACAAAGCCTCTCGCGAAGACTTCCGCGACCACGTCTGGACCTACGGCTCCGGCACAAACATCACCAATCCCTTCGACCCATCCGAAGTCGTCGGCACAGTCACCTTCGCCTGCCAGCAGGACACGACCGACGCCGTCGCCCGCGCGGAACCCTGGGCTGCCCCGGCTGCGGAGCGCGCCCGCATCCTCACAGCCGCCGCCGATGCCCTCGAAGACGCGGCCCCCGAACTCCTCGCCCTGCTCGCGCGCGAAGCGGGCAAGACGGCGGAGGACGCGGTGGCGGAACTGCGCGAAGCCGCCGATTTCCTGCGCTACTACGCGACCTTCGCCTCGGACGACGACCAACCGCTCGGCACGGTCGCCGCCATCGCGCCGTGGAACTTCCCGCTCGCCATCTTCGTCGGCGAAGTGGCCGGGCCGCTGGCCGCGGGCAATGCCGTGATCGCCAAGCCTGCCGAGAGCACCCCGCTCGTCGCGATGCGCGCGACCGAGCTGATGCACGAAGCGGGCGTGCCCGCGACGGCGCTGCAGACCCTGCCGGGCGAAGGCGCGGTGGTCGGCGCGGCGCTCACCTCGGACGCCCGCATCGACGGCGTCGTCTTCACCGGCTCGACCCAGACGGCCATGGCGATCCACCGGTCGGTCGCGCGCAACCTCGCGCCTGAAGCCCCGCTGGTCGCCGAAACGGGCGGCATCAACGCCATGATCGTGGACAGCACCGCGCTGCCCGAACAGGCCGTGCGCGACATCCTTGCCAGCGCGTTCCAGAGCGCGGGCCAGCGCTGCTCGGCGCTCAGAGTGCTGTTCGTGCAATCCGACATCTACACGCCGTTCCTGCGCCTGCTGAAAGACGCCATGGCGGAGTTGCGGCTGGGCGATCCGTGGGCGCTGTCCACCGATGTCGGCCCCGTCATCGACGAACGCGCCCGCTCGGGCTTGCTGGACTACATCGCCGAGCACGAGCCGCTCTTCCAGCTCGACACGCCGGAGACGGGCCTCTTTGTGCCGCCCACGCTGATCGAGGTCGGGGGTTATGAAGACGTCACGCGCGAAGTGTTCGGCCCCGTGCTGCACGTCGCCAAGTTCGACGCGGAGGACATTCCGTCCATCATCGACGCGGTGAATGCGCGCGACTACTCGCTGACCTTCGGGCTGCACACGCGCATCGATGGCCGCGTGGAGGAAACCAAGCGCCGCCTGCGCGTCGGCAATATCTACATCAACCGCAACCAGATCGGCGCGGTCGTGGGCGTGCAGCCCTTTGGCGGCTCGGCCCTGTCGGGAACGGGACCCAAGGCGGGCGGGCCGGACTATGTCGCGCGGTTCACCAAACAGGACGTGCGCCGCGAAGCCGTCTCCGAGCCGCTCGATTCCGACCCGCAGGCGATCATCGACGCGGCGGACGACCCGGAATCCACGCGCCTGTCCGTGACGGAGCTGCCAGGGCCGACGGGCGAGGACAACCAGCTCTCCGTCTACGCCAAGGGCCGCGTGCTCTGCCTCGGGCCGGGCGAAGCGGCGCGGGCGGAACAGGTGAAGCGCGCGGAAGAGTTCGGCAACGTCGCCGTGCCATTGTCTATTGCGCCGGGTGACCTGCGCTTGCTGAACGGCTTCGCCGCCGTGATGCATTGGGGGGCAGAAGCGGATCAGCGGGCCTGCCGGATCGCGCTCGCCGAACGCGACGGGCCGATCCTGCCGCTGATCGTATCAAGCGATCCGCTGATGCTGGTACGCGAAGAGCATGTGTGCATCGACACGACGGCGAGCGGCGGGAACGCGCAACTGCTGGCGACGGCGGAATAGGGGCGCTCGTAGAGCAGAACGTAAATCCCTTCCCCGAGCAGGGGAAGGTTGCCGAGCGTAGCGAGGTCGGAAGGGGGTGGAGGCG
>CAYULR010000063.1:5388-8722 GCA_964445685.1 uncultured Algimonas sp. | reverse complement strand
TGGCTAGGACGCTGGCCTTTGTCACCGACTGATAGCGTCTAGCAGCCCCCACCGTCACTCGGCCTTCGGCCTGCGTGCCACCTCCCCCTGCTCGGGGGAGGGATTAAGGGTGGCTTCTATTCAAACGTCCCCAATCTCGAAACCCTCAGGCCGGTACCCCGGGTCCGGATACGCCAATCCCATCCCAGCCAGCGTCTCCTCCACGATCCCCGCAATCAGCGCATTCCGTGTCTTCTTGTCGTCCGACGGTATCACATACCACGGCGCGTGTTCGGTCGAGGTGCGGCGCACCATCGTCTGGTACGCGTCCATGAAGTCCGGCCAGAGCGCGCGGTCGTCCAGGTCGCCGGGGTTGAACTTCCAGCGCTTGTCCGGGTTTTCCAGCCGCGCGCGCAGACGCTCCGCCTGAACATCCGGGCTGATGTGCAGCATGAATTTCAGCACAGTCGTGCCCGTCTCAACCAGCAGCCGTTCGAAGTCGTTGATCTGCGCGTAGCGCTGCTCGATCGTTTCCGCGTCCGCGAATTCGCGGACTTTCACGACCAGCACGTCTTCATAGTGCGAGCGGTTGAACACGGTGATCTCGCCCGCGCCGGGGACCTGCTGGTGGACGCGCCAGAGGAAGTCGTGCGCCAGCTCCTGCTTGGTCGGCTTCTTGAAGGCCGCGACGTTCAGGTTCAGCGGCGGTGTGCGTTGGAACAGCGCCTTGGTCGTCCCGTCCTTGCCCGACGTGTCCATGCCCTGCAGCAGCACCAGCAGCTTTGGCCCCGCCATGCCGTAGAGTTTGTGCGCCAGCGGTGCGATGGCTTTGGCGCTCTCTTTTGCGGCAGCCTTGGCGGCTTTCTTGTCGGGGAAGGCGTCGACCGCCGTGGGCCGCTCGGAGAGATCGAAAGGCTGTCCGGGGACGGCGAGGTACGGGCTGTCGGGGAGCGGCATAGGCGGTCCTGAGAAGTTACTTCATTCCGTCATTGCACAGCTCGACTGTGCAATCCATGCGGCTGGCTATAGGCTCGCGGGTCGTGGATCACACAATCAAGTTGTGTGATGACGGAAGAAGGGAGGGACAATGCCTCACCCCTCCAACCGCTCCCGCTTCTCTTCCAGTTCCAGCCACTCCATCTCCGCCGCATCCAGCGCATCTGTGGCTGCCGACAGCTCTTCGCTTGCTGCCGCAAACCGGGCCGCGTCGCGCGCATACAGCTCCGGGTCGGCCAGTTCCGCGTTCAGCGTTTCGATCCTCAAACCCAGCGCGTCCATCTCCTCGGGCAGTTTCTCCAGACGGTAGGTCTCCTTGTAGGACAGCTTCTCGTCCCGGCCCTTGCGCGGCGCGCTCGGCTCGGCCTTCTTCTTGGCCTTCGCCGGGCCGGAGCCATTGCCGCGCGCTTCCACGCCGCTGCCGCGCTGGCGCGCCATGTCGCTGTATCCGCCGGGGTAGAGCTGCCAGTTGCCCGGCCCTTCATAGGCCAGCGTGCGCGCCGCCAGCCGGTCGATGAAATCACGGTCGTGGCTGACCAAGATGACCGTGCCCGGATAGTCCGACACCATCTCCTGCAGCAGGTCGAGCGTTTCCAGATCGAGATCGTTGGTCGGCTCATCCAGGATGAGCAGGTTGCTCGGCAGGCGCAGACCCTTGGCGAGCTGCACCCTCGCGCGTTCCCCGCCAGACAGGGCGCGCAGAGGGGTCGTCGCCTGTTCGGGGCGGAACAGGAAGTCCTTCATATAGGCCATGACGTGGCGGGAATTGCCGTTGACGATAACCGTCTCGCTGCCTTCGCCCATCGCGTCGCGCAGGGACATTTCCGGGTCCAGCCCCGCACGCGCCTGGTCGATCACCAGTGGCTCGAGGTTCTCGCCCAGCCGGATCGTGCCCTCCTGCGTCTCCAGCCCGCCCGTCATCAGCTTCAGCAGCGTCGTCTTGCCCGATCCGTTCGGCCCGATCAGCGCCAGCCGGTCGCCGCGTATGACGCGCAGGGACAGGTCATCCACGATGGGCCGCTCGCCGCCACCCTCCAGCGGGTAGGCGAAGGACACGTCCTTCATCTCCACCACGCGCTTTGCGGATTGCTCGGCTTCGCTGACGGTCACGGAGACATTGCCCTGCGGTCCGCTGGAGTTCTTGAGCTGGCTTTTCAGCGTGCCCAGTTCCTTCAGGCGCCGGACGTTGCGCTTGCGGCGGCCGCTCACGCCGTGGGTGACCCAGTGCTCCTCGCGGTGGATCTTGCGGGCGAGCTTGTGGCGGTCCAGTGCTTCCTGTTCTATCATTTCGTCGCGCCAGTCCTCGAAATGCGCGAACCCCTTGTCGAGCTCGAACGTCTCGCCCCGGTCGAGCCAGACGACGCGGCGCGACAGGTTTTCCAGGAAGCGTCTATCGTGGCTGATCAGAACCAGCGCGGAGCGGGAACGCGACAGCTCGCCTTCCAGCCATTCGATGGCGGGCAGGTCGAGGTGGTTGGTCGGTTCGTCCAGCAGCAGCACGTCCGGTTCCGGGGCGAGTGTGCGGATCAGGGCCGCGCGCCGGGCCTCGCCGCCCGACAGGTTGGTCGGGCTCTCCTCGCCCGACAGTCCCAGCGCGTCGAGCAGATAGGGAATGCGCGCCCCGCCATCCGCGCCGATCAGGCCGCTTTCGATATAGTCGCGGACTGTCGCAAAGGCGGACAGGTCCGGCGATTGTTCGAGATAGCGCGCATTGGACGAGGGCTGGCGGACAATGTCGCCTTCGTCCGGTTCGACCAATCCGGCGGCAATCTTCATCAGGGTCGACTTGCCGGAGCCGTTGCGGCCGACCAGGCAGACCCGGTCGCGTTCGAACACGGACAGGGACGCATCGGTCAGCAGCGGCGTGCCGCCAAAGGTCAGGCGGGCGGATTGGATGGAGAGAAGGGGCGGTTCGGCCATGCGAGCGCGCTTAAGCGTCGACCCGCATCTTTACAATGCGCCCGAAACGCCGAAAACAGCCCGAATGATAAATGGATTGAAATTACGCGCGCTGGCGGGCCTGCTCTGCCTGGCGGTTCTCTGCCTCGCCACGCCGTCTGCGGCGCAGGACGCGAACGGCGCGCCGAATTTCACCGCACAATCGCTGCGAGCGCAGATCGATGCTTTGCCCGAGCTCAGCGAAGACGGGGAGGCGACCGAGGACGGCCTGACGCCGGAGCAGCTGGAGCAGTTGCGGACTTCGCTCGGCCTGGCGGCGGAACGGCTGGAAGACGCGGCGCGCCAGGGAGAAATCGCCGCGCGCTTCTCCGGCGATGCCGAAACGGGCCGCGCCACCATCGAGGCGCTGCGCGAGGAGGCCGTGACGCTGCAACAGGAATTGCAGGACCGAGCCCCGGCC
>CAYULR010000063.1:0-5378 GCA_964445685.1 uncultured Algimonas sp. | reverse complement strand
CGGCCAATGCGGATGCCACGCTGGGCGGCGAAGCCGCCATGTTCGCCACCGAGCAGAGCTTACTGGCCAAGGAGAGCGAGTTGCGCGCCCTGCAGGCCGAACTGGAAAGCTACCGCACGCAGACGGCTGAGATCGGCGCGCGCCTCACGGCGGCCCCGCGCGAACTGAACGCCGCGCGCACGCAATTGGGCGAAGCGAGTTCGTCCCTGACGTCGCTGGGCACAGGGGAGCTGGACCGCGTGACGGAAGCCCGGCGCAAGGCGCTGCGCGCGCGCGAATATTTCCTGCGCCGCCAGATCAACGCGCTGGAGGCCGAAGTGGCCAGCCTGCCCGTCCGGCAGGAAACGGTCACGGCGCGCCGCAATCTGGCGGAACTGCGCGCCAATGCCCTGACCGAGGAGATCCTCGCTCTGCAGGACCTGACGGGACAGCGCAAAGTCGTGGAAGCCGCGCAGCAGGCGCGCCGGACGCAAGACTTCATCACCTCCCTGGAGACCTCGCACCCGCTGGTCGCGGAGATGGCGGAGGAGAATCTCCGTCTCGCCGAGGTGCTGACGGACATGGCGTTGGCGGAGTCCTTCACGTCGCGGAAGCTCGCGGGGGTCCGGGGCGCGACGGCCAATGTCCAGAACGACCTGACGGCGGCGACCGAATTGGTCAGTCTGGGGCAGCTCGACCGGGAGGCGGGCGAGACGCTGCGCCGTCTGGGCAACCAGCTGACACCCGCCCTGCAACTGCGCGGAGAGCTGCGCGAAACACAGCGGGCGCTGGCGCAACTGACCCGGCAACGCGTCGTCGCGCAGGAACAGCTGCGCGACCTGCCCATCGGTGCGGTGGATGCCGAGCTGATGCTGGACGCGGCACGGCAGTCCGACCCGACCCTGCCGGACCTGTCCCCAGATGCGGCCGAGGCCGTCCGCACACTGGCCGAACAGCGCCGGGCCTTCCTGCGCCAGATGTCGTCCAACGCGACGGGGCGCATCAATGCGGTGGCGGAATTGCAGACCGCGCAGAACGAACTGATCGGCCGGGCGGAGGAATTGCGCACCGTGCTGGACGAAAACCTGCTCTGGGTCCCGAGTGTCCCGGCCATCGACCTGGAGTGGCCGGAAAAGGTGCTGCGCGGCGCGGTGGAGCTGTTTTCGCCGACCCACGTCCAGACGGCCGGTCAGGCCCTGGTGCGCCAGGCGCTGCGCCTGTGGCCCGTCGTGCTGGGCTTCGTCATCGCGATCATCCTGACGTTCCGCATGCGCCCGAACCTGCGCGAGAACATCCAGGCCCGGGCCGACCGGGTCGGACGGGTCAAGCAGGACACGTTGTGGAACACGCCCGCCGTCATCGGGGAAAGCCTGGCCCTGTCCCTGCCGTGGCCCCTGCTGTTCGGCCTGCTGTCCATCCTGTTCGGGGCATCGGACAATCCGGACCTTCTGGTGGACGGCCTGTCGGACGGGTTCCTCTATCTCAGCCTCTTCTCGCTCATCGTGATGACGTGGCTGAACTGGGACATGAAGAACGGTCTGTTCGGCGTTCACTTCCGCATGCCCAGCCCGCTGCGCACCGCGATCCGGGAGAATCTGCGCTGGTTCCTGCCCGTTG
Organism: uncultured Algimonas sp.; assembly: GCA_964445685.1. GTDB lineage: Bacteria > Pseudomonadota > Alphaproteobacteria > Caulobacterales > Maricaulaceae > Litorimonas. The sequence continues at coordinate 3,782 of CAYULR010000063.1, read as the reverse complement.
TGGGCACGACCTCTTTCCTGCTGGCCATGACGTCGGGAATGCGCGGCGAGAACATTTATGAAGGCTTCTCACTGGCCGTCTTTATCGTCACGGCGCTGGCCCTGGCGAGCTTCGCTTTCCTGGTGCTGACGCGCTCGCGCCACGCGACGCCCGCGCCGGGCATGGAGATCGTGGACCGCTACCGCGTGGCGTTCCTGGTCTTCGCGGGCGGCCGGCCGCGCTTCGCCCCCCGGAGTGCGGGCGCGGGCTGGTACGAAAGCGCGGACGACATCTTGCTGCGCATGTTCGAAACGCTCTGGGTGCTGCTCTTCACCTATGTGCTCTACGGGGCCGTGCGCCGGGCCATCACGGTCTCCCAGCGCCAGATCAAATACCGCCAGGCGGTGGAGCGCCGCGAAGCGACGATCCGCAACCGCCAGGAACAGCAGGAGGCCGAAGCGCGCGGCGAGGAAATGCCCGTGCCGCCGCCGGTCGACACGGACGCCATCGATGTCTCCGCCATGAGCCGCCAGTCCGAACAGCTCCTCAAGACGCTGATCGCGCTGGGCCTGGCGGCCATGCTCTGGTTCACCTGGTCGGACCTGCTGCCTGCGCTTTCCATCTTCGACGGGCTGGAGCTCGGCTCCATCGGGACGGGCGACCTGGACCCGGAAACGGGCGAGGAGATCGTGCGCTCCATCACGGTGTGGACGCTGCTGCAGGCTGTCGTCATCGCGGCGATCACCATCATCGCGGCGCGCAACCTGCCGGGCTTCCTGGAGATTTTCGTGCTGAACCGGCTCGGCGTGGATGCGGGCGCGCGCTACGCGGTCGTGACGATCCTCGGCTACATCATCATCGCCACCGGCTTCGTAATCGTGTTCCAGCGCGTCGGGCTGGAATGGGACCAGCTGCGCTGGATCGTGACGGGCCTGTCGGTCGGTATCGGCTTCGGTCTGCAGAAGATCATCGCCAACTTCGTCTCCGGCCTGATCATCCTGTTCGAACGGCCGATCCGCATCGGGGATTTCGTGACGATCGGCGACAAATCCGGGACCGTCACGCGGATCAAGATCCGCGCGACCACTCTGGGCGATCTCGACAACCGCGAAATCCTGATCCCGAATGAAAACCTGATCAGCCAGGAAGTGACCAACTGGACGCTGTCCAATTCCACGACGCGGGTGATCGTGCGCGTCGGCATCGCCTACGGATCCGACACGGACCGGGCGCGCGAAGTCATGATGGGCGTTGTGAAGGAAAACGGCAAAGCGCTGGAAACGCCGCCGCCGCAGGTCTTCTTCCTCGGTTTCGGGGACAGCTCGCTCGACTTCGAAATCCGCTTCTTCCTGCGCAATTTCGAGGACCGCTTCCCCGTCAGCCACCAGATCCACACGGACATCAACAAGGCGCTGGCCCGCGAAGGCTTCGAAATTCCGTTCCCGCAGCGCGACCTCAACTGGCGCGGACAGGACGGACCGCTGGTCTTCAAGGGCGCGAACGCGCAGCCGGGGCGCTCGGACATCGCCACGCAGATCGAAGCGCCTGCCAAGCCAAAAACGCCTAAACCCAAAAAGGATGCGCCGTAGCCCGCCTGCGCCTCTCCAACCGGCAAGCGCGTTGGCTCTGGCTGGACGCGCAGCGCCTGTCCCGCGCGCCGGTGGGCGCACCGCCGCTCGCGGAGACGCTGGACGCGCTCGGCTACGTGCAGCTCGACAGCATCCGCAACGTGGTGCGCGCCCACCACCATATCCTCTGGAGCCGGGACCAGAGCTACCGCCCCCGCGACCTGCACCGCTTCGCCTATGAGGGGCGGGGTGCGTTCGAACATTTCAGCCACGATGCCTGCCTGCTGCCCATGACGAGCTGGCCTGTCTGGCAGAGGCGGATGGAGCAGTTCCGCCGCAAGCTGCCGGAAAGCCGCTGGTACGCCCGCGTGCCCGACGCCGCCGGGCGCGCCACCATCCGCGACCGCATCGCGCGGGACGGCCCGCTCTGTTCCGCCGACTTCGATCCGGGCGGGGCGCGGCCCAAGGGCATGTGGGAACGCCCGCCCAACAAGCTGGCGCTGGATTATATGTGGTATTGCGGCGAGCTCTCGACGGCGTACCGCAAGGACTTCCGTAAATATTACGACCTGACCGAACGCGTCGTGCCGCAGGCGTTGCGCGAAGCGCAGACGAGCGACGCGGACCGGATCGACTGGCTCTGCCGAGGCGCGCTTACGCGCTTGGGCTTCGGCACGGTGGGCGAGATCAAACGCTTTTGGGATGCGTGCTCGACGCAGGAGGTGCGGGACTGGACCAAGGAGGCGGAGCTGGTCGAGGTGGAGATCGAGGCGGCCGACGGCACGCACCGCCACGCATTCGCGCTGCCCGACATCGAAGAGCGGTTGGCCGCGCTCTCCAAACCCACGTCGAGGCTGCGCGTGCTCAACCCTTTCGACCCTGCCGTGCGCGACCGCAAAAGGCTGCTCATGCTGTTCGGGTTCGACTATGTGAACGAGATTTTCGTGCCCAAGGTCAAGCGTCGCTGGGGCTACTATGTCTATCCGGTGTTGGACGGCGACCGGATGGTCGCGCGCGTGGACCTGTCGGGCGGGCCGAAGACAGGCCTGCGCCCAATCCGGCAACAATGGGTGGAAGAGGGCGTGCGCTGGAGCGCGCGGCGGCAGGAGCGGCTGGAGGCGGAGGTGGCGCGGCTGTCGCGGATGGCGGGATAATCAGGCCAAAGTCCCCGGCACTTGTTGCCGGGGCGGTTCCTGAAATATTTCGCTCATTCCCGCGAAAGCGGGAATCCAGGCCTGAGGTCGTGGGAAGCGCTTCGCGCTTGCAGATATGCTGGATCCCCGCCTGCGCGGGGATGAGCGAAGTTCTAGGTCTACCGTCCTCTGCGCTTCGGAGACCCCGTCCCGCCATTGTTGCGAGTCGGCGCTTTCCGGCGCGTCCCGCTGCGGGACTTCGGCTTTGCGCTCTCCTGCGCAGGCTTGGGCGGAGCGGCCTTGGACGTTCCGGGCTTGGTCTGGCGGCGGCGGTAGCCTTCAGAGTCGGTTCCCCCCGTCTTGGCCTGAGGTTTGTCCTGGGGCTTGTTCTGGTTGTCCGGTTTGCCTTTGCCTTGGGGCTTGCCCCGTCCTTGATTGCGGCCTTGCCCTTGTGGCTTTCCCTGACCGCCGCCACGTTTCTTCTTCGACTTGCCGCGCCCCTTGCGGCCCTCCGGCTGCGGCGGGGTGAGGCGGACCTGTTCGACTTTTTTGCGTGCCTGGATAGCCTTGATGCGCGCATCCATGTCGGCGGGCATGGCCTCCACGGGAATGTCTTCGCCCAGAAGTTTCCGGATATCCTTCAGGTACGGCTCTTCGTCCGGCGCGACGAAGGCGATGGCGCGGCCTGCTGCGTCGGCGCGGGCGGTGCGTCCGATACGGTGGACATACTGCTCCGGCACGTTGGGGATTTCATAGTTGATGACGTGTGTGATGCCCGGAATGTCGATGCCGCGCGCGGCCACGTCGGTCGCGACCAGGATATCGACCGTTCGGTTCTTGAACGCGTCGAGCGCACGCTGGCGCTGGCCCTGGCTTTTATTGCCGTGGATGGCGACGGCGCGCAGTCCGTTCTGCGCCAGGCGGCGCACCACCCGGTCCGCGCCGTGCTTGGTGCGCGTGAAGACCAGCGTGCGTTCGACCTCGTCACGCAGCAGCGTGTCGGCCAACAGCATCGGCTTCTCCGCCTTGTCGGCGAAGATGAGCGATTGCTCGACCTTTTCGGCCGTGCTGTTGGGCGGGCTGACCGTGACCTGGACGGGAT
>CAYULR010000062.1:0-10999 GCA_964445685.1 uncultured Algimonas sp. | reverse complement strand
GGGCGGAGCCCGCTCGCGTCGCGTCCGTCATGGTCGAGAATGCGCCCCAGCCAGTCCGGCCCGGGGCGCAGCGGCTCGTCCGGGACCAGCGTCGCCTCCATGCCCGACGACAGGCCCTGCCCGGAGCCGTGCAGCGCGACGGTCAGCGTTTCCCCGTCATCCGCGATCACGTCGCCGCGCAGCCGCCCGTCGATCATCAGGCCCGCCCCGATGCCCGCCCGTCCGCACAGGCCGGAGACGCGGACCGTCTGGCCCGCGCAGGATACGACCGTGCCCGACCGGGTGAGCATGTCCGGCAAGGGCTGGGCGAAGCGCTCGGTCAGGTCTTTCAGGGACGGGATGGGCGGTGTCGGCATCGGAAGCCTGGGGTGGGACGGGTCGAATTGGTTACAGAGCTGTTAACCCTCTATTTAACCCTCTGCCCTAAATCTTCACACAGCATTAACGCCCTTTGCAAGGATTGCAGTCATGGCGCACCCGGTTTCGATACTGGACCTCAGTTCCACAATGGCCCGCCACGCGGCCACACGGCACTCGCTGATCTCCCAGAACATCGCCAATGCCGACACGCCCGGCTACAAGGCGCAGGACGTTGCGGACTTCGCCGACGTGATGAAGGCGCGCGCCATGGACCTGCAGTCCGGCACCTCCACGGCCATGACCGACATGATGGCCCCGACCGACCGCGCCGTGCCCGGCTCGCCCAACGGCAACACGGTCAGCCTCGAAGAGGAACTGATGCGCAGCGCCCGCGCGCAAGGCGACCATGAGATGGCCGTCTCCATCTACCGCACCACCCTGTCCATGATGAAAACCGCCGTGGGCAAGAACCTCTAAGGCTCTCCGCCCGTCATATTCACCCGCGCTGAAAGGATTTCGCGCCGATGACCGATCCCATCGCCCAGACCATGTTCGCCGCCGCGTCCGGCATGCGCGCCCAGGCGCAACGCCTGACCGTCGCGTCCGAAAACCTGTCGAACGCCGACACGCACGGCTACAAGCGCAAGCTGATGAACTTCTCCGAAGCCGTGGACCAGGCGACGGGCGTCTCCACCGTGGAGACCTCGCGCCCCACGCTCGACTATTCGCAAGGCGAACTGTTGCACGACCCCGCCCACCCGCTCGCCAACGAGCAGGGCTATGTCGAGATGTCCAATGTCGACATGATCGTCGAGATGGCCGACGCGCGCGAGGCCAACCGGTCGTTCGAAGCCAACCTGACCACCTTCCGCCAGGCCGGCGAAATGTACCGCGGCCTGCTCGGCCTGTTGAGGCAGTAATCATGGATTTCACAGCCAATTCCGCCGCGCTTTCGTCCAATCTGGCCGGCGCGGCCCGTCACTACGGCACCGCCAAGCGCGTCACCGCGCCCAACCCGGCGGAAGGCGCAGGTGCCCCCAAAGACGGCGGCATGGTCGCCAAGGGCGTGGAGAGCTTCTCCGACGTGCTGAAGACCGTCGAGTCGACCACCACGCAATACGCGTCGGGCGCGACCGACGCGCAGGCCGTGGTCGAAGCGCTCGCCAATGCCGAAATGGCCTTGGAAACGGCCGTGACCGTCCGCAACCGCGTGGTGGAGGCCTACCAGGAACTCCTTCGCATGCCGATCTAAGACCGGACGGGGGGCGAACTCATGGATGAATACGGTGTCCTGTCGCTGATGCGCGAAGCCCTCTGGGCGACCGCGCTCATGGCTATGCCCCTGCTGATTTCCGCGCTGGTCGTGGGTCTGGCCGTGGGCCTGATCCAGGCGCTGACGTCCATACAGGAAATGACGCTGACGTTCGTTCCGAAACTCGCCGCCATGCTGGTGGTGATGTTCCTGACTATGGGCTTCATGACCAATATCGTGCTGGCCCTGTTCGACAATCAGGTCATTCCCGCCATAGTCGGGGGCTAGACAGACTTGACCTCGAGCCGCGCCACGATCGGTCTCGCCGTCGGCCTGATGGCGATCATCGTCATGATGATCCTGCCCATGCCGTCCTGGGTTCTGGACATGGGCGTGGCGGTCTCGTTCGCCTTCGCGATCCTGATCTTCACCATGACGCTGTTCGTGGAAAAGCCGCTCGACTTCTCCGCCTTCGCGTCCGTGCTGCTCGCCTCGCTGCTGCTTCGGCTATCGCTCAATGTCAGCTCCACGAAGCTCATCATCGGGCAGGGGCACACAGGCACCGACGCGGCCGGGTCGATCATCGAAGGCTTCGCCATGTTCGTCATGGGCGGCAATATCGCCATCGGCCTGATCGTGTTCTGCGTGCTGGTTATCGTGAACTTCATGGTCATCACCAAGGGCGCGGGCCGCATGGCGGAAGTGGGCGCGCGGTTCGCGCTGGACGCCATGCCGGGCAAGCAGATGGCCATCGACGCGGACCTCGCCGCCGGCGCCATTTCCCACCAGGAAGCCAGCGCGCGGCGAGAACGCGAACAGGAAGAAACCGCCTTTCTCGGCTCGCTGGATGGCGTGTCCAAATTCATGAAGGGCGACGCGGTCGCGGGCATCCTGATCACGCTGCTGAACCTGTTCGCGGGCATGGCGATCGGCGTCGGCATGCACGGCCTCTCCTTCGGCCAGGCGGTCTCTAATTACGCCATCCTGACGGTCGGCGACGGCCTCGTCAGCCAGATCCCAGCCGTGATCATCTCGGTCGCGGCGGGCCTTTTGCTGTCGCGTGGGCGCGGCGACGGCGCGGTCGACCTCGCCCTGCTGGACCAGTTCGGCCGCCATCCGGCCGCCCTTGCCGCCGTGGCGGCCATCATGGTCGTCTTCGCCGCCTTTCCGGGCCTTCCCGTCGGGCCGTTCCTCATCGGCGCGGCCGTGCTCGGCACGCTGGCGTTTTTCAGCTGGCAGAAGACACAGGCCGCCGCCGCCGAGGAAGCCCGCGAAGAGGGCGTCGAAGCGCCCACGCCGGAACCCACGATGGGCGACATGCTGGACCTGGACGAATTGTCGGTGGAGCTGTCGCGCGATCTGGTCGGGACCGTGATGGGATCGGGCTTCGGCGTGGACAAGCGGGTGCAGAAAATCCGCAAATACGTCGCCACGCAATACGGTTTCATCCTGCCGCCGATCCGCCTGTCCGACGATGTATCCCTGCCGCGCCATTCCTACCGCATCCGCCTGCACGGGGCGGACATGGCGACGCAAACCCTGATGGCGGACAAGCGCCTCGCCCTGATCGAAGCGGGCGAACACGGCCACATCGCCGGCACCACCACGCAGGAGCCCGTCTTCAAGGCCCCTGCCCGCTGGATCGACGTGGAGGACGAAAACGAACTCACGCTTCTGGGCGTCACGACGGTGGCCCCGGTCGAGGTTCTGGCCACGCACCTACTGGAAGTCATCCAGGACAATCTGCCCGCCCTGCTGACGCGGCGCGCGCTGCGCGAAACGCTCGATGCCTTCAAGGGCGTCAGCGAGGACGACCGGGCAAGCGGCAACAAACGCCTGCTCGAAGAATTCTTCCCCGACAAGGCCCCGGTCGAGCTGCTCCATTCCGTGATGCGCCTGCTGCTGGAAGAGCGCATATCCGTGCGCAACCTGCCGCTGCTGCTGGAGACGGTCGCGGACGGCAAGAGCGGCAATCTCAATGCGGAGTCCATCGCCGACGTGGCCCGACAGCGCCTGTCGCGCCAGTTCGTCGGCCAGTACCGCAACGAAACCGGACAACTTCCCATCGTGCGCATCGGCGACGGCTGGTCCGCCAAGCTGGGCGAGCGCGAGACGCGCGACGAGACCGGACGCTCCGACATCGCCCTGTCGCCGGACGAGTTCAACCAGTTCGCCCACGACGTCCGCGCGCAGCTCGATACGGCCGCGCGCTCCGGCTCCTACGCCGTCATCGCCGCGCCGGGACATTGGCGGCGCTTCGTGCGCTCGGTCCTCAAAACCAAGGGCGTGAAGAACCCGGTGCTCAGCTACGCCGAGATCGCCGCGAACGAGAGACCGCTCATCCTGGGCTCTGCATAGGCCGTGAACGGCGCGGGGGAATTGCTGGCGGGCGTGGCGGACGCGTTCGGGCCGCTCGCGGAAACCATCTGGCCGGTCTTCGGCCTGTTCGCGCGCCTGTCCATTTTCTTCATGCTGGTCCCGGTCTTCGGCGAACGCGCCGTTCCCGCGCGCATCCGCATCGGCGTGGCGATGCTGGCGGCATTCCTGCTCTACCCGGTCCTGCAGGACGACATGGCGGCCATCCGCGATGCCGGGGTGGTACGCCTGCTGGCGACCGAAGCGCTGACGGGGTTCGTGTTCGGCTTCGCGCTGCGCCTGGCCGTCCACGCCTTGCAGATCCTCGGCATGGTCGTGTCCCAGACCCTGTCCCTGTCCCAGCCCCTGGGCGAGGGCATCGCGTCCGAGCCCAACACCACGATCAGCACGATGATGATGATGGCGGGCGTGACGCTGCTCGTTTCGATGAACCTGCACGTGGCGATGATCGGCGTGCTGGCCGACAGTTTCCAATCCGTGCCGCTCGGAACCGCGCTGGAGCTGCAGGCCTCCGCCACTTGGCTGACCGACATCACGGTCGGGCTGCTGCGGCTTTGCTTGTCGCTGGCCCTGCCCTTCGTCGTGCTGAACTTCGCCTACAACCTCATCCTGGGCTTTCTGAACCGGGCCATGCCGCAGCTCATGGTCAGCTTCGTCGGCCTGCCGGGCATGACGCTGGCGGGGCTTTTACTGCTGGTCATCTGCGCGGGCACGATGATGACGGCGTGGGCGGATGCGTTCCTCTCCCTGATGGCGGAGGCGCGGTAGATGGCGGAAGAAGATAGCGGCCAGGAAAAGAGTTTCGAGGCCACCCAGGGCAAGATCGACGAAGCCCGCAAGAAAGGCGATGTCGCCAAGTCGGCGGAAATCTCCTCGGTCGCGCTCTACGTGGCGGTGGCCGTCGCGATCATGACGCTCAGCGGCTCGGTCGGGCTGGGGCTCCTCACGCGCCTGTCGGGCCTGCTCGCCTACCCGGAGGAGGCGGGCGAGCTGTTGCTGCGCGGCGGCGCGGCGAAGGACTTGCTGGGCGGGGTCGCGCTGGGCTTCGTCCCGGTCATGCTGATCATGATGGCGGCCGTGCTGGCCGCGCTGTTCGCGCAGCGTGCCGTGATCTTCGCGCCCGACAAGATCCAGCCCAAGCTCTCCAAGATCAGCCCCATCAGCAACGCCAAACAGAAATATGGCCGCGACGGCATGGCGGAATTTGCCAAGCGCGCGGTCAAGCTGCTGATCGTCTGCGCGGCGGGCGCGGCCTACTTAATCCGGCTGGTCGGCGAAGTCAGCAACGAGATCGGACGGCCCGAAGGGCTGATCTTCTCCAAGCTCGCCTCCGAAGGCCTGCTGCTGCTGGGTTGGATGATCGCGGCGACCTGCCTGATCGCGGCGGTCGACATGCCGTTCGCGCAATGGTCACACCTGTTGAAGCTCCGCATGACGCGCGAGGAGGTCAAGGACGAGCACAAGAAGAACGAGGGCGACCCGCTCCTAAAAGGGCAGCGCCGCGCCAAGGCCCGGGAGATCGCGTCGGGCTCCATGATGGCCGATGTCGAGACCGCCAACGTCATCATCGTCAACCCGACCCACTACTCGGTCGCGTTGCGCTGGGACCGCCTGTCGGGCGGCGCGCCGGTTTGTGTGGCCAAGGGTGTGGACGGCGTCGCCTTCGCCATCCGCGAACGCGCCAAGCAGCACGGCATCCTCATTCATTCCGACCCGCCTTGCGCGCGCGCCATCCATGCCACCGTGGAGATCGGTGAGGAAATCCGTCCCGAACACTACGCCGCCGTCGCGTCCGCCATCCACCTGGCCGAAACGCTGTCGCGCCAGGGCGAGTACTAGGTGGGCTCCGCCGCCGTCACCGACCTGCGCCGCGTGCTCGCGCTCAAACGGGCCGCCCTGCAGACGCGCATTGACGCGTTGGCCGCGCGGGACGCGAAGCTGCTGCGCGAAATCGCTGCCGTGGCGGCGCAGCCGGACGGGCTGGCGCAGCCGGGCGCGCCAGGCGCATTCCAGATCGCGGCCAGGGCCATGGACCAGGCGCGCGAACGCACGGCGCAGCTGACGGCAGAGCGGGCGTCCCTCGTCCCGGACCGCGATGCGCTGGCGCGCGAAAAGCTGGCCCTCGATATCGCCGAACGGAAGCTGGCGGAGCAGGCAAGAGCGGATGCGCGGCTGGCGGCGTCGCGGGCGGCGGACAGGGCGTAGCCACTGTCCCCGGCATACATTGCCGGGGCCTCCATTGGTCGTTGTCCGCAGTTGACCGGCCCAATTGTCATGAAGCCAAGCTAGAGGCCCCGGCAATGAATGCCGGGGGCGGCTCCAATTGTTTGCGCGTGCAATCCGTCCTATCTCTTCCTTCGTGACCCCGACGCCCCGCCCCAGCCTACCGTCCCCGCAATTCTGCGGCCTCTGCGTCGTCGTCTTCTTCGCCTTCCAGCTGCCGCTCATCCGCCTTCCAGTTCTGTTCCTCTCCACCTGGGCACACGAACTGGGCCACGGGCTCGGCGCGATCGCGACGGGGGGACGGTTCCTCGAACTCACCGTCTTCTCCAACTTCAGCGGCGTGGCGTTGACGGAAACCTACACAGTCGCCTCGCGCGCCTGGGTGGTCGTCGCGGGGCTGCTGGGGCCGAGCGTTGCGGGGACGGTGCTGCTGGTGCTGACGCGGGGCTTCGGCCTGTACCGCGCGGCTCTCGCCGTGCTTGCCGCCGTGCTCCTCCTGTCGCTCGTTTGGGCGGCGGACGGGTTCACCCTGTTCTGGATCGCCGTCGCGGCCCTCGGCCTTGGCTTGGCGGCGTGGAAGTTGCCCGCGCGCGCCGTCATGTTCACTGCATACGTCGTCGCCATCGCGCTCTGCCTCAGCGCGCTGACGGGGTTCGGCTATTTCTTCATCGGCAATGCGGAAGTGGCGGGCGCGGAATACCGGTCCGATACGGGCGTGCTCTCGGATCTGTGGGGCGGGCCGCACTGGCTGTGGGGCGGACTGCTGGCCGGACTGTCGGTAATCCTGCTGGCGGCGGGGGCGTTCGTCTCGACGAAACTGGCGAGACGACGCGGCCTCTAGCGGCTTTCCCTATTTCCGGGGCTTGGTCGTTCCGAACATTTTCCGCCAGCGCGACTGCACCGCTTCGCTGCCCGCGCTGACGCTCGCGCCCACATCGCGCGCCGTCTCGCCGACCTCCGCGCCCACCCGGTCCAGCGTCGGGTCGATGCGCTTGGCCTTCCAGTTGCGGATGGCCCGCCAGATCAGGAACCACAGTCCCAGCAACAGCGCGATCAGCACGATGTTGAACCAGGGGATCAGCACCACGTCCGGACCGGAGACGCGCTTGATCGACGTGGCGTTGGGGAAGATGGAGAACATCTTGATGCGCCAGCCATAGTGGCGCACCGCGACCCATTGTTCCTCGCCCTTGGCGAGGCCTTGCGCGTCCGCCGTCAGGTCCCCGCTGTCGAACTTGAAATAGGGCGGAAAGCCCCAGCCCGTATCCTCGTTGCGGTAGACGCGGGACCGCCCGCTTTCCGTCCGGGCATTGATGAAGCGCACGTCGCGCGTGGCGCCTTCGACCGTGCCGATGTCCGCGCGGTCCCAGAACGGCGCGCCGGACTCCACGTCGATGCGCTTCACTTCCGTGCCCACGATCTGCACCACGTCCCGGTCGGGCAGGTAGTAGTTCAGCAACACCGCCCCAATGGTGAAGAGCAGCAGCGCCGGAATATGCTTCAGATATTTCATCATGGCAGTCTCCTTCAGCTCACCCGTACTGGGCCAGCCACACCAGCAGCGTGGCAAGCGCGCCGGGCACGGCATAGACGAACAGAAACAGTTTGGGGCGCAGCGACCGGCTGTAGGCCGTCATGCCGCGCGCGACGTATTCGTCTTCCGTCGCGGTGCGGCGCAGCAGGTCCGTGCCCGCGCGGTATTCATCCTGCAGCCGGTCGCGCTCGCGCCAGCGGCTCCACTGGCTCAGGATGACGTAGACGATTGTCAGCAGCAGGAAAATGATGACGATGGCCCTGATCAGTCCGAACATCTAGCGTCTCCTTTTCTTCTTCTTGCGGTCTTCCTCGCGCTTACGCTTTTCGTAGTTGCGGCGGCCTTTCGAACGGCGGCGCCAGTCATCCTCGTCGCGGTCCTCGTCATCATCGTCGTCGTCATCGTCCCGGCCGCGTCGGCGTTCGCGTCCCTTGGTCGCCCAGGGGCTTGGCTTCCTGCGGGTGTCGCGCGGTTCCGGCTCTTCTTCCATGGACGGCTCCGGGCCGAACAGCGCCTCGCGCGCGCCCGCCTTGTCCATGGCGTATTCCTCCTCGAGGAACTGCACGACGAAGGCGCGCTTGCCCTCCGACCAGGTGCGGTAGGCTTCGTAGAAAAGCGTCTTGTGGCAGATGTAGAGCTGCCGGAAATCCAGCCGGGACAAATCCGAGAGAAGCATGTTCACCAGATCGCGGTCGCGGTGCTGCGAGCCTCTGAGCGCGTAGAAGAAGGCCGGATGATCGGGCCCCAGCTTCGGCACGCGCCCGCCCATGGACGCCCAACGCCACACATCCATCAGCCCGTCATACTCCGCCGGGAGATCGCCCGCATAGCGGCGCTCCAGCTGGCGCATGTTGCGGCGCGACAGACCGTCCAGATCGTGGCCTGCCTCGGCGGCGACGGTTGCGACGATGAAGTCCATCTTCTGGCGGATGACCAGCGCGCTGTCCTGGTTGGGACGCTGCACGATCAGCTCGGTCAGCCCTTCGGTGTAGAGCCAGTCGCTGATCGCTTCGCGCTGGTCGAAGGTCAGCACCTGTTCGATGTCCAGATCGCGCAGACCCGGCATGTCGGTGCGCGCGATGACGGTCGGCGTCTCGCAATCGCGGAACACATAGACCCCGCCCAGATGGGTGGTGAAATAATTGCCCTGCTGGAAGACCTGGTTCTCCAGCGTCACCGGGTTGCGCTGGATATTGCCCGTGCGCTTGGCCAACTCGATCATCTCCGCGATCAGGACGTCGTCCCACCACGCGTCTGGCTCGGCCATGAACCGGTCCAGCCGCTCGGACAGCTCCGCCGCTTCCCGGACATGGGACTGCGTCGTGTCGGCCACGATCTCCACCCGGTTGATGTCGAGCAGGTCCGCCGGGTCGTCGATCTTGAAGACCGAATCCAGCAGCTCGCCCGCCACGGCCTCGCGCGCCGTGAGCGCAAACAGCTGCGCGTCGTTCTCGTCCATGTAGCGGCGCAGGATGGACCGCGAGGTGGAGAACTGGCTGTTCAGCAACGGCGCCGTCTTCTGATCGGTCGACAGCAGGATGAACATCTGGTTCGCGCCGTGCGGGTTCAGGTAATGCGGATCGCCGAACTCGTCCGCGATCTCGGGCGAGAAGCCGGCGATGTCGATGTGGAATTCGGTGAGGGCGGTCCGCCGCGCGACGAGGTGCTCCAGCGCCCGGTTGTACCGCTCCACCATGGCGGGCGAGCGCACCTCGTAGAGGTTGCCGAACATAAGCCCGGCTCTGACGAGGCGCATCATGTTAATGGTTCCAAGTGCTTGATTTGAAGTTTTGGACTCGAAGTAGATGAGAAGAAATATCCAAATTCCTCTTGTTGTAAGGCAATATGGCTAAGTCTGAAAAAATCGTCTCCTACAATGCTTTTCCAATCAACGGGCCAAGAGAACATATTTATAAGAAAGGTGGTGTCAGAGCGAATAACTGGTTCAATGCTCCGCATAGAAATAGACATATACACATCTAGAGTTCTTTCAAAACGGAGTATTGAAATACCTACACTTTTCCCGTCAGTCAGAAATTTTATTCTGTGAAAAAGAATTGCGCAGCAGATCAAAAATTCATTTACGTTTTGGACGTCTAGTCCAAACATGCAAAAAAGTTTAAATGCTTCATTTTTGGCCTTTTCAAAATTAAAGAAATTAGGTTTTTCTGTTTTAAGTGTTCCGGATAGAGTTTTTAAAACATCTTTTCGACGAGAGAATACCTCGTGAGTCTTATCGATAGCTACTGATTTAAATCGATCGGGGTTCTTCACGCCTTGTTCAAACCACGAGTTAATTTCTTTTTTAAGGCTGTCTTTATTAGTTCCTAGTTTTCTTCTTATTTCACCCGGTCTAGCGACATCGACTTGGCTTACAAGATAGCGTTTAAGAAACCATGGGCATTCGCCATAAATTTTAACTTCTTTGCCATACCCAAGTAGTAGTGCAGTCATCGAGAGTCTTGCGTGATGAACGAGAAGGCTATCTGTGGCTTCGCCCCTGTCTCGAGATGAATGAGCAACTAGATGCCCAATTTCTGTAAGTATGGGAAACCCGTCCAGCTCTCTCACGCGCATTAAAAATATGCCTACATCAGCATCTGTGAATTCTCCTTCTCTTAAGCGGTAGATTGAGGATTGGAAAATCACCCCTTCCCCTCCAGATACCGCCGCTTCGCTTCTTCCATCCGCTCCATGTCGCGGACTGCATTCTCGATCGCGACCTCGTCGCTCTTGTCCGCGTAGCGGAACTCGCTGTCCGCGTAGCGATTGATTTCCTGGATGACCATGTCGACCGTGATTTCACTGGCGAGGTCAGCGATCATGTCCTTCTTCGTATCGTAGTCTTTCGTCAGGAACAGCGCCGGGTCTTCCATCCACTCGTCCGGCAACTCGAAGTCCATGGCGCGAACCTTGATGGCGTCGGTGATGTTCTTGACGGCGCGGCCCGTGAAGCGCGGGTCGGCTTCCTGGATGGCTTTGAGGTAGGTGCCGAGCTCCGCAATGGTGTCGAGTTTGCCGTGCGACTTCGACACTTGGTCGAAGACAGTTTGCAGCGCTTCCTCCTTGGGGCGGGCGTAGCTTTCGTAGCTGGCCTTGACCGCCTTGCGGATCTCCTGCGCTTCGAACAGCTCGTGGTCCCCGACGGGGATGTCGTGGTTCTTGCCCATGAGCAGGTGGAGGATGTCGATATAATCCTCTCGCGTTTGCGGCCCGTCGACCAGAAAGCGCGCACCGGCCCGCTGGCGCAGGGC
>CAYULR010000061.1:4489-11365 GCA_964445685.1 uncultured Algimonas sp. | reverse complement strand
ACTTGCCTAAGGGGATTATCATGAAACGCTACGCACTCTTGCTCACCGCCGCCGCACTGTCGCCGCCAATGATCAGTTTCGGGTTGAGCCGCTGCGCCCAGAGCACGGCCGCCAGCCCGTCGCGCAACGCGGCTGGCGCAGCATGTTCGGGCGCGAGACGGTAGGCCGGGGCAACGACCTCCAGCCCCATCTGCGCGGCCAGTTCGCCGTGCGCGGCGCGCATCTGCTCGGGCCGGCCGAGGACCAGGCCGCCGCCATGGAAATGCACCAGCGTCCCCCGGGCCGGGCCGGGCGGCGTGTAGTGCAGCGCGCGGACCTCCGGCTCTCCGTCCAGGCCGGGGATCGCGATCTCCTTGACCTCGACGCCCATCGGCAGCGGGGCCGGTTCAGGCTCCATGGCAAGGAAAGCCTGACGGATGGCGGGCAGCGCGGCGTCGGAGAATTCGGACGCCGGAAGCGCATCGATCAGCGGCAACAGGGCGGGTTCGACAAGGGGGCGTGTGCTCATGCCGTCTCTTTCAAGGCAATGAGACGAGGAGGCAAGCCTTAGCCCTTCAGGAAAACGTACCACGCGCCGGAGCCGCCGTGGCGGGCATGGGCCTGGGACAGGCGCGCCACGACGGGGCGCAGGTCGCCCTCGCCCAGCCAGTCGGGCAGACGCGCGCGCAGCACGCCCTCCCCGCCCGCGCCCTTGCCGGTGATGACGAGGATGCATTTCTCGCCCTGCTTGGTGGCGCGCATCAAGGTGGTGGCCAAAGTCTTGCGGGCCTGGGCCTGGGTCAGGCCGTGCAGGTCGAGACGGCGGTCGATTTCGACCTTGCCCTTGCGGACCGACTTGTCCGACGCGCGCGGCACGGGACCCGCAAAGGGCGTGGGCTGCTGCGGGCGGAGCGGCGGAAGGCGCATCATGGCGGCGAAGTCCTCGCGCGACGCGGTGGGTTCGGGCTTGGCCGCGCCCTTGCCATGCGGGCGGCGGCGCGGGGCGACCGTGCGCGCGACCCGGTTCCAGACGCGCCGTTCCGACGGGGCGAGCGGACGGCTCACGATGTAGAGCCTGCGGGCTGTCCGTAAATGCGCGCCGCTAGGCTGCGCGGGATCAGCACCGTCCAGCGCGCCCGGTGCTTCATGACGCCTGCGAGGCCGCCAGCCTCTGTCCCGGAACCGAAGAACAGATCGCCCCGGTTCTCGCCCCGGATGGCGCTGCCCGTGTCCTGCGTCACGACGAGCAGCCCCGTCCGGACGGCTTGGCTGTCGGACGGACCACGCGGCAGGCGCGTATCGAGCCAGACGGGCACGCCGTAGGGGCGGTGCGACGGATCGACGGCAACCGATCCCATGGCCGTCAACGGGACCTGCATCGCGCCGCGCGGACCTTCGTCTTCGGCGACTTCCTGTTCTGTGAAGAAGATGTAGCGCGGGTTCTGGTTCATCAGCTCGCGCGCGGCCTCCGGTCCGGCGGCTTCCATCCAGTCCTCGATGGAGCGCTTTCCGGAGCGGTCGCGGGTCATCTGCCCGCGCTCGATCAGCACCCGTCCGATGGATTTGTACTTTTTGCCGTTATTGCCCGCATAGCCGACGCGCAGGTCGCTGCCGTCCGGGAAGTGCAACCGGCCGGACCCCTGGACGTGCAGGAAGAACACATCGACTGGACGGCCATAGGCGATGACCTCGGCGCTGCCGTCGTTCAGCTGCGCGCGGGGCAGACGACGCGTCGCCTCATCCGCAGGCAGGCGCAGAATGGGTTCGGAGAAGGTCGCGCCGGGACTGCGCCGCGCCTCGATCTGGGTTTCGTAATATCCGGTCAGTAGCCCGTCGCCAGAAGACGGCCCGACAGGCACGAACAGGCTTTCGAAGAAGGGCCGCGCATGGGTCGCGTATTTCGCCGCCTGGCAGACGGGTGCCCAGTCGGCCTGCCGCCCATAGGTCGCGTCGCTGTTCAACAGCGCCCGGCCACCCGGGCGTTTCAGGAAGACCGCGCAGCTGCGGCGGAAGGCGGTCAGGGCAGGCTCGAGGTCGGCCTCCGCCCAGCCTTGCAGGCGCGCGAACGGCTCCGGGCGGTCCAGCAGCGGTTCGGGATCGATTGCCCCGACGGCGGCCCCCAGTCCGGCGGACGGGACGTCCACGACGGAACTTCCCAATGGAGAGGTTGGGGGTGTCGTCGGCGCGGGCGCAAACGGCTCGGTCGGGTCCGCCGCTTCGGGCGATGCCTGCTCAGGAAGTGCCTGATCGGGGAGTACGGGAGCCGGAGCCGTCACTTCGGGCGGCGGCGCTGGCTGGGGCGCGACCGGGATCGTCGTGCAGGCCGCCAGCAGGACCGGCAGCAGAAGCAACGTCGCGGCGCGCACGGTCCCGAACCCGCCCTAGCCCGTCGTGTCGGGCGTCGGGTCTGCGGGCAGCGCGTCGCCTTCGGACGGCTCCACTTCGGAGAGACGCCACGCCGGGTCGTCGGAGCCCACGGGACGTTCGAACGTCCAGTATTCGGAAATCGACGCCAGCAGGTCCGGGTCGCCGTCGACCAGCTCTCCCGCCGCGTCGCGCAGGGCAGAGGCGATGTCGGCTTCGTACAGGACGCGGATGAAGGCCGTGCCGTCCTCGATGCGGGCGCTCTTGATCTGGCTGGTGCGGAGACGTCCCAGATCGGTGATCTGCGTGAGGTCCTGCGCTTCGCGGTCCGTGATGGCCGCATCGTAGACGGCATAGACATCCGCCGTCAGCAGATCGCGCAGCGTGTCGCGGTCGCCGGAGGCGAAGGCTTCGAGGATCATGGAGTAGGCCGTCTTCGCGCCGTCGATGAACCGCGCGGGCGAGAAGTCGGGCTCCGCGTCGGCGATGGCGCGCAGACCCAGCGCATCGTCCGGATCGGCCTCGGCCATGGCGGCGGCGGCGCTAGCGCGGGCCGGGGACGGCTCGGGGCTGCCGAACATCTCGTCGGGCTTGAAAGCATCCTCTTCGCCGCGGCCCACGGATTTCCCGAGGACCGAATAGAAGGCCACGCAGATGACGGCCGCGATGGCGGCGTAGAGTACGACTTCGAACATGCCACACCATATAGGCGCGCGCCCGCCATTTGGAAGGCGGCATTTCGGCAACCGGGCATTCGTGCGGGGCTTGTCGCCAGCCAGATGCCGGGCGGGCGCCTGTGCATGCGGGCTCCTGTGCATGCGGGCGGGCGGACCTGCATCGCCCGTTGCCCTCCGCCCGGCCCGCATGATAGCGCCCCGCCCCGAAGACACCCTCAACCGACCTACCCGGAGACCCGACATGGCGAAGACGCCGAAAAGCAAAGACGATGCAGCCGCGAAGCCCGTGGATTAAAACGACCTGAACATCTCGGTCGATGGCAATGCCCCTGCCCAAGATGCCCCCGCTCAGGACGCCCCGGCTCAGAACGCGCCCGCAACGGAGGGCCAGGCCGCGGAAGGCCAGCCCGTCGAAGGCCCGATGATGACCGTGCTCGCGCAGTACATCCGCGACATGAGCTTCGAGAACCCCAACGCGCCCATGTCCCTCCGCGGCGGCCAGTCCGCCCCGGAGGTCAATATCGACCTGCGCATCGGCCGTCAGGTCAATGAGGACAATTCGATCGAGGTCAGCATCCTGATCAAGGCGCAGGCCATGCGCGAGGGCAAGACCGTCTTCCTCGCCGAGCTGGACTATGCCGGCCTGTTCGCGGTCCGGGGCATGACCATGGAGCAGATGCAGCCCATGATCATGATCGAGTGCCCGCGCATGCTCTTCCCGTTCGCCCGCAAGATCCTCGCCGACATGACGCAGGAAGGCGGCCACCTGCCCATCATGCTCGACATGCCCGACTTCACCGGCATGTACCGCGAGGAAATGATGCGCCGCGCGCAGGAGCAGGGCATCAACTAGCGGATCGCCCGACGCTGAATGAGAAAAGCCGCCCCGGTGAGGGCGGCTTTTTTGTTGGGCCGGATGTCACTCGTCTTGCGGCTTCCTTCCCCCAGCGGGGAAGGAAGGGCGTCGGGTTTGCATTGACCGCCCACCGCCTGCTTTGGTGGGGGGGGGGTTTTGCTTGCCCCCCCCCCCGCCTGCTTGGCCGGCCTCCGCTCGCTTGAGCTCGTGGCGCTTCGCTATTTTCGATTATCAATCGAAAATCCGGGCTGCGCCCGACCGCTTACGCGCCAGGAACGTAGGACTGGTCCGTCTTGCCCTTGCTGCCCTTGAAATTGTCCACGGCGGCGATGGCGGCCATTTCCGTGTTCTCGCCCATGATCTCCGCCTGCTTCTGCGCCCAGAGGCGCTTCTGGTAGCGGTTGGAGATGATGTCCGTGACGACCAGCACGCCGATGACGAGGTAGAAGCTCGACTTGCTCATGGCCTGCAGCTCGTAGCCAAAGAGTTTCAGGTGGGCGAGGTGCGCGCCTTCGGTGACGAGCAGCACGCCGACGAGGAACAGGATGAACAGGCCCAGAACCTGGTACATGCGGTTCTTCTTCAGGAAGTTCGTCACCCGGTCCGCCAGCAGGATCATGGCGATGCCCGACGCCACGATGGCGATGACCATGAGCGGCACCTGGTAGGTCTTGGTCGGCTCGCACGTCGTCGCGCCGTCGATCGGATTGGCGATCAGGAAGCGTTTGCACTCCGCGACCGGTCCGTCCGTGAAGGCCTGCAGCGTCTGGCCGGCGGCGTTGACGATGTTGGCGGTCTCGACATTGGCGATGGCCATGGCCGACAGGATGGAGTCGAACGAGAAAACGAGGTTCATCGCCACGATCAGCGCCACCGCACTCCAGATGGAGCGCGCGCCGGAGCCTTCGGAATGTTCGATATGATCGACCTGCAGCAGGTGGTGGATCTCCTTCACCGCCGTGTAGATGATGAAGGCCCCGCCGAAGACCGTCACGATCGCCTGCAGGGTGAACTCACCCTCGATCAACCCGTTCGATATGTTGAAGAGCGGCTCCGCCAGCAGTCCGAACAACGACACGATCACGAAGAGCAGCACGATGCGCAGCACCACAGCGATGCCGATGCCCCAGGTGCGGACCTTCTTGGCCGCGACCGGGTCGCCGACCTTGTTGCTCTCGATGACGATGTAGAGAAGATTGTCGAAACCCAGAATGGCCTGCAGCAGGATCAGCGCCCCGAGCGTGAACAACGCGCTGACGGTGAATAGGTCGGGCGTGAAGAAGTCTGCCATGGCGTGAGGGCCTCATGCGTCAAATGTGAAATATTAAACTGCGTCAACGCTACACCGCCCAGAGGGTTGCGACAATGCGGAGCCTTCCGAAAAGCCGCACGAATGCGACCCCGCGCAATCCCGGTTGCGGAACGGGCGCCCTTCATGCGACGTTCAGCCAAACCAGATTAGGGCAACAGGATGAAAACGGCACGAATTGGCTTGCTTCTCGCGGGCGCGGCTTGGCTCGGTGCGTGCACCATCACGCACAAGGTCGACGCGTCGGAGCCTATCCGCATCGAACTGGCGATCAAGATCGACCAGGAAGTGCGGGTCCGGCTGGAAGAAGACATCGAGTCGCTCATCGCGGACAATCCGGACCTGTTCTAGGTCCGCACGAAACGACACGCACTGCAAAGGAGGCAGGCATGAAGAAACTGATCCTGGCCGCTCTCTCGGCCACCATGGTCCTCATCGGCGGCGCGGTCGCGCTGCAGACGACGGGCACGAACGTCGCCCACGCGCAGGAAGCCAGCGCGGAGTCCAAGCGCATCGTCGAAGCTGCCAAGGCTCGCGGCGAAGTGGGCGAGCGCATCGACGGCTACCTGGCCGCCGTGGGCACGCTGTCGCCCGACGTGAAAGCGGCGATGGACGACATCAACATCAGCCGGAAGACCAAATACGAAAACCTGGCCTCGGCCCGCGGCACGACGACCCGCATCGTCGCCCAGCTGGCCGGCGAAGCGCTGATCGACCGCGCCGCTTCCGGCGAATACGTTATGGGCAAGGGCGGACAGTGGACCCGAAAATAGGTCCGTCCGCATAAGCCTGTCCAAGCCGTCCCGGTCCAGGGCGGCTTTTTCTTTGCGCGCCTGTCCCTTCGCTTGTTAGTCCCTCCCCATGGAGGAGAGCGGTCCGACACTCGTGATGAACTGGCGGTCGGTCATGATGCTCATGGTCGTCGCGCCGACCGTGCTGTGCGGGCTGATCCTCGTCTTCCGAAAGACGGAACGCGCGGCGAGCCTCCCGCTCGGACTGGCGCTCATCCTCGCCGCCGTCTCGATGGGCCCGCAGATCATCGGCTATGCGGGCGCCTACGCGATCTGGCCCTGGATCACCTTCTTCCCGCTCTTCTCGACCGATCTCTGGCTCGGTCCGCTGCTGGTGCTGCACGCCCACGCGCTGATGCGCGGCACGAGCCCCGGCTGGCGGCTCTGGCTCCTTCTGCCGGGCGCGGTGCAGACACTCTACCATCTGGGGGCCTTTCTGCTGCCGGGTGACGGGATCTTCGACCACCGGGCCAAGTGGGCGTTCAACGATGCCGTCCACAGCCCTATCGTCGTGCGCGTGGAAAGCGTGGTGGGCGTGTCGCTGCTGGTCTTCGCGCTTGTCTGGCTCTGGCGCGAACGGCGGGCCTATCTGGCATTCCTGGAAGCCAGCAGTTCGGCCGCGCGCGCCTACGATCCGGTCTGGCTGCGCAATCTGGTCATCGCCCTGGCCGTCTCCGGCACGGTCTATTCGGGACTGGAAGTCGCGGAGCTGGTCGCCGAACCGTCCTACGACGCGGTCTTCCCGTTCCAGGTCGCGATGATCGCCGTGCTGTTCTGGCTGGGCCTGTTTCGCCGCGAGCAATCCTCATGAAACTGCGTGTCGCGCTTTTGACGCTGGGGTTGCTGGCGACCCTTGCTGCCGCCTGGCTGATCCCTCGCGTCAATCGCCCGCCAGATCAG
>CAYULR010000061.1:0-4479 GCA_964445685.1 uncultured Algimonas sp. | reverse complement strand
CCGTGGTGTTCTGGCTGGGCCTCGACGCGGCGTGGCGGCTGTCGCGGCCCTTTCCCAAGATGGGCAAGACGCCCTCCGGCCCCAACGCTGCCGCCCCGACGCAGGACGGGCTGCGCGAGCGCATCCTGGCCCGCATGAGCGGGGAGGACTGGTTCCTGGAGCCGCGCCTGTCCGTCCGCGACGTGGCCGCGCGCATGGGCACGAATGAGAGCTATGTCAGCCGCGCGCTGAACGCCGGCGGCCAGAGCTTCAACGGGACGGTCAACGCGCTGCGCGTGGACCATGCCAAGCGGCTCCTGCTAGAAACGGACGCGCCCGTGCTGAGCGTGGCGATGGAGAGCGGCTTCAACAGCAAGGCGACCTTCAACCGCGTGTTCCGGGAGATGGCGGGCGAGACGCCGAGCCGGTTCAGGACGTCTCAAAAGCCGTAAGCGGGTCGAAAAGCGTATTTCGCGTCCCGAAACCCGTAACGGGGCGAAGCGCGCCCGCGCGCCCGCCACACCGGTCCCATCACAACCGATGGAGACCCCATGACGCGCCTTCCGATCAAGACCCTTCTGAGCCTGACAGCCGCTAGCCTGTGCTTCGCCGCGCCCCTGCCCGCTCTGGCGCAGGACGCCCCCGCGCCCGCCTCGCGGACGTCCCCTTCGCCCAAGCAGGCTTGGGTCGATGTGGACGCCGTCCGCCGCGATGTCGCCCTCGCCCGGGGCGCGTTCGCCCATATTCATCCCGGCTATGACCGGTTCACCGACGCGGCCACGCTGGACGCCGCCTGGGACGCCGTCATCGCCGCAGCCGAACGCAAGGGCGGGATGAGCGCGGGCGAGCTCTACCTCGCCCTGTCCGAAACGCTGGCCCTGATCCGTTGCGACCACACCAAGGCGGAGCTGAACCCGGCCCTGAAAGCGCAGCGCAAGACCGCGCCGCTCTACCTGCCGCTGCGCTGGACGGTCGTGGACCGCCGCGCCGTCGTGCTGGACGCACCGGAAGGGTCGGGCCTCGAAGGCGGCGACGAAATCCTGTCCATCGACGGCCGGTCCATCGGAGAGCTGCGCGAGGCGCTGCACCGCTACATCCCGGTCGATGGCTGGAACGACGATGTGCGCGACGGCCAGATGACGGCGTCGCTGGAATTTATGGGCGGAGCCGTCGATCATTTCGGCGCGCTGCTCTGGGACGTGCCCGCCACGGCAACGCTGGTGGTGCAGACCGAGGGCGGCGCACGCCGCACCGTGGCGCTGGACCGGGTGGACCACGGTCGCTGGACGGAGATCGCCGTCGAACAGACGGCGCGCAACTTCAAGGATGCCGTGACGCTGACGCCCGTCGGGGACCGCGCAGCGGTGCTGAGCGTGGACACGTTCGTCAACTACCGCCAGCCCGTGGACCCGGACACGATCCTCGGCCCGGTCTTCGAGCGGCTGGAAGCGGAAGGACGCGACCAGCTGATCCTCGACTTGCGGCGCAATGGCGGCGGCTCGACCGACGCCAGCCAAGGCCTCTTCTCCTACCTGATCGACAGCCCCGCCCGCATGAAGACGGCCCAGATCATGCGCACGCTCGACCATTCCGGCTATGCCGAACATATGAGCACGTGGGACAAGCGCGCCATCAATCCCAACCGGATGGGCTTCAGGAAGACGGCGGAGGGCGAGTACGCGCTGCGCGGCCTGTTCACGGACGACACGGACACGATCCGGCCCGCGCGCTCGGCCTTCCGGGGCGATCTGGTCGTGCTGACCAGCCGGGACAATTCGTCGGGCAGCACGAACCTCATTTCCGCCCTGCGCCATCAACGCCCGCTGACCCTGGTGGGCGAAGCGACAGGCGGAAACCCGATGGGGCCGACGGCCGGGTCGATCTTCTTCCTGAAATTGCCGGAGTCTGGCTTCACCCTGCGCCTGCCCGCCTTCCGCTACCGGGTGAATAGCGGCCAGGTGGAGGACGGTGTGGGCCTCGTGCCCGACGTGGCGGCTCCGGACACGGTCGCGTCCCTGCGCGCCGGAACGGACCCGGCCATGGACGCCGCCCGCGCCGTTGTCGAAGCCCGCATCGCCGGATAGGACGGTCCGCCCTGCGCGCCAGCGCGTAACCGGAGCCTATTGCCTTGGCGGGCGTGCCGTCTATGTGTCGGGCATGAGCACTGCACCTAAACTGACCCCGTCCGGACTGGCCGCCCTTCTGTGTGCGCGCATCTGCCATGACCTCGTCAGCCCGGTGGGTGCGCTGGGCACGGCGGTCGAGATCCTCGACGACGACAATAATGCCGACATGCACGACGACGCGCTGGAACTGGTCAAGAGCAGCTCCCGCCGCGCGGCCGCGAAGCTCAAGTTCCTGCGCCTCGCCTTCGGGGCGGGCGGGTCCGCCCCCGGCATCATCGGCACGAGCGAGATCCGCGCCCTGGTCGACGACATGTTCGCCGACGCCAAGGCCGACATGGTCGTCGTCATCGACGGCGAAGGCGTGGAAAAGTCGCGCGCGCGCATCCTGCTGAACCTCGCCATGCTGGGCGTCCAGGCCGTGCCGCGCGGCGGCGAAGTCCGCATCGCCAGCTCGCCCAACGCGCTGGTGGTCACGTCCACCGGACCACGCGCCAAGCTGGACGAAACCGTCGAGCGCGCCTTGCGGGGCCGCGCGCCGGAGCACGGCTTCGACGGGCGTTCCATCCAGCCCTTCTATACCAGCATGATGGCGCGCGAGATCGGCGGACAGGTCACGGCCAGCGCGGACGGCGAGACCGTCATCTTCCGCGCCGACATTCCCGGTTAGCGATAGAAGAGCCCGGCCAGCCCTTTTCGGGGGCGGATGCAGGCATCTGCGTCGTGGACCACGCCTTGCGGTCCGCCTTTCGTTTTCGAGCTGAATTCCTCGGCGATTTAGCCCGGGGTTAACCCTTTGCGCCCATGACGTCCCGGCATGTCCGAAAGGACTCCCTTACGCCGAAGGATTGCGCGCGACGTCCATGCGACCGAGACAGACACATAGACACGAGCCCGCGCCGGG
Organism: uncultured Algimonas sp.; assembly: GCA_964445685.1. Taxonomy (GTDB): domain Bacteria; phylum Pseudomonadota; class Alphaproteobacteria; order Caulobacterales; family Maricaulaceae; genus Litorimonas. The sequence goes on along the minus strand of CAYULR010000061.1, from coordinate 1,473 downwards.
CGGCCCCCTGGGTCGTGCTTCGGCCCATGGCTTGTCCAGCTCCGCGACCGCGGTGCTGGGCGACGATCTGTCCCGCGCCCGCCAGTTCGCCCGCACCGCAGGCGGCGAGATGCAGACCATCGTCGAAGCCTCGCGCGACCGCGCGGCCAAGGCCGGTGCCCTCGCCCCCGGCCGCGATCCGGCCTGGTTGTGCGAACGCCTCTCCATCATCCAGCGCGAAGCCAAGCGCGCCCGCGCCCTTGCCGTCTACCGCAGCGCGCAGGACGCTCTGACGCTCATCCAGCGCTGCAACGTCCACATGCCCATCGACTGGACCCGCGTGGATGGCCGCCTGTTCGTGCTGAACAAGCTGCTCGGCCAATACGCCACCGGTCTGGACGAGCTGGAACAGCCCGAAACGCAACCCTCCGAAACAAAACCTGAAGAGATCCGCGTCGATATCGCCCCCGTCCCGGTTTCCGAAGACCGCGTGTTCGACCCGGTCCACGAGATCGCCAAGTCGACCCTGTCATCCCTCCTGCCCCATGCCAGCGAGCAGGAGCGCACCGCCCTGTCACGCCTGATGGACCTCGATCTGAGCCCCGTCGGAGAGAGCCTTCCGGAAGAGGCCGACCTGGAGGACATGACTGCTGGAGAGCCTGCCGAGTTCACTCCTGAAACGACCACCGCAGAAACGCCCCGGGCCGAGTGCCTGGAATGGATCATGCCCGGCCTGGTGCAGGAGCTGATGGAAGTCGGCCGCCAGTACGGAAAGATGTTCTCCGTCTCGCACGCGCTGGACGATGTCATGATCGAGCCGGGCACGGCGGACGGGGTGCGCGACCGCATCCATGCGCGCCTGTGCGACCTTATCGCGAGCAACCTGCCGCTGCAGGGCGTGGGCCGGATCGACATCAAGGTCTGCCATGAAGGGCTGCTGCTGAGCGGCTCCGGGTTCGAATCCTTCGAGCTCGACCTGCCGGAGCGCGTGGAATTGCTCGACGCTCCTGATCACTCCGAAGAGACGCCCTCGCCGCAGCCCGCCCCGCGCATGATCACGGACGAGACCGAAGCGGACCTGCGCGCCCAGCTCGGCGCCCTGATGGACGGCGCGCTGGAATGGGACACGCCCGGGAGCTCCACCCCGTGAGCCGCACCTGTCTCATCGCGGACGGCTCCACCATGGTGCGCCGCGTCGCCGCGCGCATCGTGCGGGAAATGGGGTTCGACATTCTGGAAGCCAAGACGGGCCGCGAGACCGTGGACGCCTGCACCGACCAATCGCCCGACGTGGTGCTGCTGGATTGGCGCTTCCCCGACATGGATGCGCTCGACGTGATCGCGCAGGTGAAGGCGGCCGCCAAGGCTCCGGCTCCGGTCCTGATATTCTGCACGGCGGAACGCGACGTGACCCGTATCGTCGAGGCGCTGCGCGCCGGGGCGGACGAATACATCATGAAGCCGTTCGATTCCGACATCATCCGCGCCAAGTTC